>NZ_JABEKS010000003.1:300000-426125 GCF_012985205.1 Planctomonas sp. JC2975
CCGCGAATGCACAGACGCGCAGAACAGGCATCCATTGGTGCGGGATGCCGCCGCGGCGGACAGCTCCCGCTGAGCACGAATCAGGCCGCCCTTCTCGTTGTAGAAGATGTCATTGTCGGTGCGAGTGCGGGCGCCGAGGATATCGGGATCCCGCACCAGCAGCCGGAAGTAAGGGCTGTTCGCGCGGCCCTTATCGACGAGTCCCTCGTAGTGCCGCTCGGTCAGCTGCTCCATCGGCAGCGGCTCCAGCCAGGCCTCCCAGCCGAGTTGCTCCTGCGTGAACGCATTCGGGCCGCTGAACGTGTGGCGGATGACTCGCCCACCTGCCCTTTCCTCGGGCGCTGGGTCGATCGATAGGGAGTCGCCGGGGCGGAGGCTTTCGGTCGTTGCTTGGGATGCTGCTTCCTGCGCTGCTTCTACTGCTGTTTTCTCGCTCATCGCAGTTCTCCCTTCAGAACCGTGAGCCCGGCGACCACCCGGAGCTGGAAGTTGAGGAACGACACGAGCTGCGAGAGCGTGACGATTCCGGTCGTGTCCCAGCCGGCATTCAGCAGGGTTTGCAGCGCGTCCGCAGACGCGTCGCGCGGGCGATACGTGAGCAGGTGGGTGTGCTCGAGGGCCGCCGTGAGCCGGATGCCCAGTGCCGCGGTGAGCTCGGGCGAGGCGGTCCAGTGCAACCCATCCACGTTCTCCACGGTGAGCGGGCCCTTCGGGTAGTCGCCGTACGGGCCGGTGGTCACGGCGTCGGACAAGGCGGCCTCCAGTGCTGCGATCGTCTGCGGCGACTCGGCGGCGAGCAGCTTGCCGTAGTGCGCGGCTGTGTTGCTGTGGGCGAGGGCGACTGCCCAGTAGGCGATGGCGAGGCGCTCGAGCCGGCTCACGTGCTTCAGCTCGTCCGAGGAGAAGAGCGCGTCGTAACTCGACTGGGCGTTCCGTTTCGCTTCGGGCCGCTGGAGGCGCAGCGCGAAGACCGGATCGCCCTCCTGCACGCCGACCAGGTGGTCGATGACGTCGATGGGCATGTGAATTCCTCTCTGCTTGGGTGCGTTTTCGGCGGGCCAGCCGGGCGGTGCAACCCTGGTTTCGACGGGCCCAACCGGCGGTGGGCCGGTTCAGCCAGCGGTGGCGAGGGCCGTGGCAGGCACCCATCCGAGTTCGGGCGCGACGCGATCGGTCGTGAGCTCGAGGGAGCGGAGCACCACCTCGTGCGGCGGGTCGACCGGATGCGGCTGGAATACGATGTCCGTCGCCAGCGGCAGGATCGGGTCGTCGTGCAGCGTCGCCAGCACCTGATCCGACGTTCCGATGTGCAGATCCAGGTAGGCAGCGAGCTCGAGCTCGTCGGCATCCGCGGGGATGACGAGGCCCTGAGCCTGCAGCGAGGGCAGGGATCGGGCGATGCCCTCTGCGCGCCAGCGTGCGGTATCCGCTTCGGTGTCGGTGACGAGCACGGAACGGGAGGCCATGATCCGTGGCTCGACGTCGTCTGGAAGAGCCGAGGTGTACGCCTGAACGATGGCGACCTGGTCGACGGCGGAGCCGTGACCGGTGTACTCCGTGCGCGGCTGCGTGCGAGAGAGCATCAGCCCGTGGCCCTCGCGGCCGATGCGCTCGGCTCCCGACGCGGAGAACGTCGCCTCCCAGAGCGTGTCCGCCAACTGCGGGGCCGGCGGGTAGAGCGCTCCGCCGTCGCTCGTGAGGACCTCGCCGTTCAGCGCGCGCAGCAGCGTCTGCTTGTGCGCGGCGTAGATAGCGGAACGGTCGGCCGGATCGTGACCGAACGGCGGGAACGAGGACGAGGTGCCACCGGATCCGATGCCCACCTCGAGGCGTCCCTCGGAGAGCAGCCAAAGCACCGCCGCGTCTTCGGCGACCCGCAGCGGCGCCTCCAGCGGCAGTGTGACAATGCCCGTGGCGAGCACGATCCGTGAGGTCTTCGCCGCCGCCTGCGCGAGCAGAACGAACGGCGACGGCAGGCCGCCCTCGTCCCGGTGGAAGTGGTGCTGCGCCACCCACGCCGTGTCGAAGCCGAGCTCCTCGGCACGCACGAACTGGGCGATCGCGTTGCGGTAGCGGTCGACCGGCGACGCGTCGTCGAGGAGGCGAGTGAAGAATCCGAGCCGAGGTGTCGTCATTGCGTGTTTCCCTTTCCGAGGTAGGCCTCTTGGATCTCCGGGTTGTCGAGCAGTTCGCGTGCGGTGCCTGCGAGCACGATCGCTCCGGTCGCCAGCACATAGCCGCGCGATGCGATGGAGAGAGCGAGCTCCGCCTGCTGCTCCACGAAGAGCACCGCGACGCCGAGCTCCGAGTTGATGCGAACGATCTCGTCGAGCACCTGGTCGACGAGCTTGGGCGAGAGACCCATCGTGGGCTCGTCCATGCAGATCAACTTTGGCCGGCTCATCAGGGCGCGGGCGAAGGCCAGCATCTGCTGCTCTCCACCGGAGAGGGTGCCGGCCTCCTGGTGGCGGCGTTCGGCCAGGCGCGGGAAGTGCTCGCGCATCCGCTCCAGGTCGTCCTGGACGCCCGCCCGATCCGACCGCGTGTACGCCCCGGTCAGGAGGTTCTCGTCGACCGTCAGCTGCGGGAACACGCGTCGCGCCTCCGGCACCGACGCGATACCGGCCTTGATACGGTGCCGGGTCGACGCTCTGGTGATGTCGCGCCCGGCGAAGTGGACGGACCCCGACTTCACCGGGGTGAGGCCGAGGATGATCTTCATCGTCGTGGACTTGCCGCTCGCGTTGCCGCCGAGCAGCGATACGATCTCGCCCTCGCCGACGGTGAGCGTGTTGCCCCGCAGCGCGTGGAACGGCCCGTAGTAGACGTTCACGTCGTCGAGTCGTAGCAGGTCGTTCGTCATTTCAGGTCCTCTCCGCCGAGCCCACGTCGTCGCCCGAGGTACGCCTCGATGACGGCCGGATCGCGGCGCACGGCATCCGGCCGTCCCTCGGCGATGATGCGGCCGCCGTCCATCACGATGATTCGGTCGGAGACCGTCATGACGAGGTCGAGCTTGTGCTCAACCAGCAGGATCGCCTGGCCGTCCGCCTTCAGCTCCAGCAGCTGCTCCAGCACCTCGGCCGTCTCGGACTGGTTCATGCCGGCCGTCGGCTCGTCGAGCACGAGCAGTTTCGGCTTCAGCGCCAACGCCCTGGCGATCTCGGTGCGCCGCCGGTTCGCGTAGCTCAGCGTGTAGGCCGGGTCATCGCGTCGGGGACCGAGTCGTGCCTCGAAGCGGTCGATCTCCTCCGCGATCGTCGCGTCGATGAGCTTGCGCTCACGCCGCGCGCCTGGTGATCCGAAGATCGCCACGACGAGTTCGGCGAGCAGCGGGATCCAGCGCAGCAGGAAGAGGTGCGAGAGCCGCCGGAACGGGCGGCTGGCGCGCAGCGTGGAGTGGATGCCCACCTCGATGTTGTCCGCGACCGAGAGCGTCGCGAACACGCGTCCGTTCTGGAAGGTGCGGGCGATGCCGTCCTCGGCGATGCGAGCGGTGTCGGCGTGGCCGATGTCGCGTCCGTCGAGCAGGATCCGGCCGCCGTTCGCCTTGATCGTGCCCGTAACGAGGTTCAGCGTCGTCGTCTTGCCTGACCCGTTCGGCCCGATGATCGAGACCACCTCGTGCGGCGCGACGGTGAACGATATGCCGTCGACGGCCTTGAGGCCCTCGAAGTGCCGCGCGAGATCGGTGACCTGTAGCAGCGTCTGGTCGTCGCTCATGAGTTCCTCACCAGGATTCCGCCGGGCCGGAACCTCACGACGAGGATGAGCACGAGGCCGTAGACGATGATGCGCAGCTCGTCGGTGAAGCGCAGCGCCTCGAGCCCGCCGATCAGGATGATCGCGCCGACGACCGCCCCGTACGGCAGGTTCACGCCGCCGAGGATGACGATGGTCACGACGAGCAGTGACATCATCATCGAGAAGATCGACGTGTCGATGTATGTGTACTGGTGCGCGAGCAGCGACCCGCCGATGCCGGCGAAGAACGCCGACACGGCGAACGCGAGAGCCTTGTAGTCCCGAACCCGCACGCCGGACGCCAACGCCGCGATCTCGTCGGCACCGACGGACGAGATGACGCGGCCGAGATGCGAGCGCCTGATCCGCCACATCACCAGCAGCGTCAGCACGAGAACGCCGAAGTCGATGAAGTAGAAGTCCTGCGCTGAGAACAGCTGGATGTCGCCGATCGTGGGCCATGGGATCCCCTGAATGCCCATCGGGATGATCAGCTGAATGATCGCCACGATCACGATCCCGATGCCGAGCGTAGCGATCGAGATGTAGTGACCCTTCACACCCCAGATCGGCGAGGCGATGATCGAGGCGATGATCGCGGCGACGAGTCCGGCGATCGGCAGCGCGAGCCAGAACGACACGTGCAGGTACAGCGTGATCAGCGCCGACGTATACGCGCCGATCGCGATGGGCCCGGCTTGTCCGAGTGCCATGACGCCGGCCTGTCCGGCTGTGACCGTGAACCCTGCGGCGATGATCGCGTAAACGAGCACTTGAGTGCCCGTGCTGAGGATGTAGTCGTTGGACACCAGCGGGATCACGATGCCGCCGATCACGAACGCGATCGGCCACACCCACTTCGGGATCCGGAACGGGCGACCCTTGCCGAGGAAGGTCCCCGTCAGCGGCTCGCTGGAGATGAGCGGAACCTTGCCGAGCAGCCCGCCCGGCCTGATGGTGAGCACCGCGATCAGGATGAAGAACACGATGATCTGGTCGGAGCTGCCACCGAAGAGGTAGATGCCGAACGACTCCAGGACGCCGAGCACGAATCCGCCGATGACCGCGCCGAGCAGGGATCCGAGGCCGCCGAGCGTCGCCGCGACGAACGCCGTCATCCCGGTGTTGATTCCGGATGTCGGATCCGCCACCCCCACGTAGAGCGCGATGAAGATGCCGGCGAGACCGCCCAACGCCGACGCGATCACGAACGATAGGTTCTGCACCGCGCCGACGGGGATGCCCATCTGCAGGGCGGCTTCCTGATCCTGCGCGGTGGCGCGGATCCCGCGTCCGACCTTGCCGTATTTGAGGAACAGGGACATGACGACCATGACGGAGGCGGTGATGCCGAGCATCACGATGTCTGCGGTGCCGAACCTCATGCTGCCGATGTGAAGGTTGGAGGTCGGCAGCACCGTCGGGAATACCCTCGAGTTAGCGCCGAACAGGGTCTGCGACGTGTTGTCGAGAATGAGCGATACCGCGTAGGTGGACAGCATGGCCGCCAGCGGCAGGTACTTCGCGAGCGGCCGCACGACGGCCACGTTGATCAGCAGACCGAGCACCGCGCAGATGATCAGCACGAGCGGCAGCGACAGCCAGAACGACAGTCCCAGCTGGGCGACGAAGAACCAGGTGAGCATGGCGCCCAGCCCGAAGAACGAGAACTGGGCGAAGTTGACGACGTTCATGACGCCGAAGACAAGAGAGATACCGACGGCTCCGAGGGCGTAGACGTTCCCTCGGAGCACGCCGGCTATGAGCGTGTCAAGCATGGAGGAGCTGGCCGGTCAGTCGAGATCAGCCGTTGTAGACAACCCACTTGCCACCCTTGAGGGTGGTAGGGGTCAGCTTGGGGGATGCCACGCGGCGGGTGTTGGGGTCGAACGTGATCTTGCCGTACACGACACTCGGCACATTCTTGATCTCGCTGAATCCCTTGAGGATTCCCTCGCGCGTGATCCCACCTTTCTCGGCCGCAGCGACAGCGACGTTCAGGGCGTCGTACGCGCCGGCCTCGAAGCTCGTCACGTCGGTCTCCTTGGGGTACTTCTTCGTGAACGCCTTGACGAACGCCTTCACGTTCGGAGCGGAGCTGGTCTCGACGAACTCGCTGCCGTTGACGGCACCTTCGGCTGCCGACGTGCCATCGAACGACTCTTCGTCCTGACCGCCGTAGAACGTGCCGTCGTAGCCGATGGAGCGCAGCTGGCTGACGATCTTTGCGGCGTCAGGTCCATATCCGATGTGCACGAAGGCTTGCGGCTTGTCCGCCACCGCCTTGATGAGCGACGGCTTGTAGTCGTCAGAGGTGTCGAGCACACCCTCAGCATCCGTGATCTTCAGGCCGACCTTCTTGGCCTCGGCCTGGAACGCCTGGTAGGCGGGGATGCCCCAGTCTGCGGTGTTGAGATATGTCACGCCGACCGACTTGATGCCCTGCTTCTTGATGTAATCGGCTGTCCAGCTATACGTGGCCGCGGTGGTGATCGAAGACGACCACTGGTACTGGGTGCCCTTGGCCGTGAAGTCGGGGTTGGAGTTGTTGAACCCGTACTGCAGCAGCTTGCCCGCGGTGTAGATGGGCGACGCCGGGATGGACGCTGCCGACGAGTAGTCTCCGAAGACGAGCACGACGCTCGAGTCGCCTACGAACTTCTGTGCGACGGGGACGGACTGCTTGGGGTCGGACTGCGAGTCCTCATACTTGAGGGCGACGGGATGCCCGTTGATGCCGCCGTTCGCGTTCACCTGCTCGGCAGCGAGGTCGAATGCCTCCTTGAACTGCTGACCGTACTGCGCGTACGGGCCGGTTTCGGCGGCGGAGACACCGAAGTAGACGGTGCTCTTGGCGTCGGACCCGCCGGTCGACGCGGAGGCAGCCCCGCTGCACGCGGACAGGCCGAGTGCCATGAAGCCGGCGACGGAGACGATGGCTGCGCGTTGAAGGACCTTCTTCATGGTGATTACCTCTTCGAGTCGGATGGAACTGCTGTGGTGGAAGCGTGCGGGATCGCCCATAGGGTCCCGGCGCGGGCGATCAGCGTGACGTGACGCAGGTCGCTGAAAGTGGGAGAGGGCTGCCCGACGCGACGGTGCGTCCCCGCTCCGGCTGGTGCACGGCCAAGCGGGTAGCGCCACAGTAGTGGCTGCCAAGCGGACTTCGACAGGCTCCCAGTAACACTCGGGAACCGTTCGCAACAGAGCTACGCAATCCGCAATCTGCGCCAGGTTCCGGGCCGCGCAGCGTTCAGGTATGCGCGCCCCCGGTGCTGCCATTCGGCGAGTCACACTCGCGAACTTCCCGCGAATGAAACCCACTGGCGCAAAGTGACGCACCACCGCTCCGCGGCTGTCGAGGCAGATTCAGGCACGGTGGAGGACCTGCTTTGGGCCCAGAAGATTGGATGTCAGTTGCCGGTACCTCCGACCCAGGGGTAGGTCCCGCTCCCGCCGGCGTGAGAAGGACGTCACGCGCCCGCGGAACTGATTGCCTCAGTGGCCGTTCATGGCCGCCGCGTGATCGCCGACATCCACGAGCAGGTCACGGCCCGCGCCGTGAATGACTAGCTGAGACTGGCGCTCGCCTCGCGGAGCGAGTCCAAAGCAGCGACCGCGAACGACCCGAAGCCCGACCCATCGTCCTCTTGCGCGTCGACCCAGGCGGCGTACCCCTGCTTGAACGCGAGCACCCCCAGCTCGGCTGCGACGTGCGCGACCGGCTCCGCAACCCCGCGAGCGGTGAGTGCCTCGGACATCGCGACGGAGAGGCCGATGCGCTTCAGCGCCTCGCGCTCCTGCAGCTCGATGCTCGACGCGATCGCCGCCGTCATCTGCGGCGCGATCTCGCGATTCATCGGCCCGAAGCCCTCGCCTGCCCGTTCGAGCCCGGCGGCGACGGCCTCCAGCGGTGTGGCGTCGACGGGAGCCTGCGTGATGCCCTCGGCGAGCAGTCGGCTGAGCAGCTCTTGGCCTGCGGAGAGCAGCTCGCGCTTGTCGGGGAAGTACCGGAAGAAGGTGCTCTTGGTGACGCCGGCTCGCTCCGCGATCTCGGTGACGGTGGTGGCGTCATAGCCCTGGTCGGCGAAGAGTTCGACGGCGGCGACCACGAGCCGCTCACGTGCTCCGGGTTCCCAGCGTCCCATGGAATCATCTTAGATGATGGCACCTTTGTCTCATCACCTGCTATCGTGATGAGACAACAGTCCCATCACTTGGAGGTTCACGCTCATGGATGTGTTCGTCACCGGCGCGACCGGCAACATCGGCTCAGCGGTCGTCGCAGAACTCCTCGCCAATGGCCATACCGTCGTCGGACTCGCCCGCTCTGACACCTCGGCCGCGAAGCTCGACGCGGTCGGCGCAGCGTCAGTCCGCGGCGATCTCGCCGACCTCGACGTCATCCGCGCCGCCGCCGCAGTGGCCGACGGGGTCATTCACCTCGCCTTCAGCAACGACTTCACGAGCTTCGAGGCGGTGGCCGCAGGCGTCGCCGAGGAGACCGCCGCAATCACCGCGATCGGTGATGCGTTGGTCGGCACCGGCAAGCCGTTCGTGATCTGCTCCGGCACACCGTGGGTGGACGGCCGCACCTCGCTTGAGAGCGACCCGCTGCCGACCGAAGGCCCGGTCGGTGGCCGGGCGGTGACCGTCAACCGCACGCTGGACCTGGCTTCGCGGGGAGTGCGCGCGTCGGCCGTACGACTCCCTCGTACCGTCCACCGGAACGGCGACGGGGGCTTCGCCGGTCTCCTCACCCAGGTCGCCCGTACGAGCGGAGTGTCGGGCTACCCGAGCGACGGAACGCAGCGGTGGCCCGCCGTGCACGCCGCCGACGCCGCGTCGCTGTTCCGCCTGGCGCTGGAGAAGGCGCCCGGCGGCACGTCCTGGCACGCCGTCGGCGACGAGGGCGATCCTGTTCGCGACATCGCCGCGGTGATCGGCCGGCGGCTCGGAGTGCCGGTGCAGCAGGTCCCCGAGGAGACCTACGGACCGCTCGGCGCAATCTTCGCCATGGACCAGCCCTCCTCGAGTGCACACACAAGAAAGGCACTGGGCTGGACACCCAACCACCCGTCACTGCTCGAGGACCTCGAGCTGATCCAGCCCTGAACCCGCTCCTCGGATGAGGCCGCGACGCACATAGCCCCTATTGTCCGACCGGACTCACCACACAAATGCCGCACCGCCCTCACGATCCTGAACCTCCGCAGAGGGATCCGCTAGCTCGCGGTGCTTCTTAGCGCTGGACAGCGGGTCTGTCAGACTGCGGTGCGGGGTCGGAAGATGTTGATGGCTTCGCGGATCGCGTAGTAGACGATGAGGAGGGTTGCGGCCGAGTCTGCCCACCACCAGCCGAGGGCCGTGTTCAGCAGCACACCGAGCAGGACGGCGCAGGCAAGAAGCCCGTCGATCATGGTCACGTGGCCTTCCGTTCGCAGCACGGGGTTGCCCAGTTCCGTGCCGGTGCGCGTCTTCATGGCGGCGAGGGCGAACATGCAGGTGGCGGTGATGGCGGTCCAGATGATGCCGCCGATGCTGCCGTCGGGCCGGTGACCGGTGGTGAGTGCCATGGCGGTCTGGATCAGGAGGTATCCGGCGAGAGCGATGAACGCGGCACCGATAAGCCGCAGGGCGATCTTCTGCCGATGTTCCCCGGTGCCGGACAGTTCCCAGATGACGACCGTGCTGGCGCCGATCTCGATCAGCGAGTCCAGTCCGAAACCGGCCAACGCGATGGATCCGGAGGCGATGGCTAGGGCGGCGAGGATGATGACGCCGGCGATGTTCCAGGCCAGCGTGATCCATTCCAGAACGAATCCGGTGCGCAGGAGATGACGTCGTCGCACCCCGAGGTCGTGTCCTTCGTCCATGGTCACCGGTATCGGGCGGGTCAGAGGTCGACGACTTCGAATTCGAGGAGGTCGGCGCCGGTGGCGACGGGGTTGGTTCCGCCGTGGGTCGCGCCGGCCCGTCCTTCGCGCCATGCCTGGTAGTCGGCTTCGCTTGCCCAGGTGCTGACGACGAAGTAGCGGTCTTCTCCCTTGACGGGGCGCAGCAGTTGGAAGCTTTCGAAGCCGATGTGCTGGTCGACGTCGTGTGCGCGACCAGCGAATCGGGCTTCCAGGTCAGCGCCGCGACCTTCGGGGACGTTGATGGCGTTGATCTTCACAACAGACATGGGTGGTTCCTTTCTTAGGTGGCCTGGAGGGTTAGTGCCCGGCGTTCACAGGAGTGACGAGGAAGTCGTCGAGATTCGGGAGTTCCCGACGGACTTGCCCTGCAGCGTGCTCGGCGACATGGGTGGCGTCGTGCAGACTGACGGCCTCAGTGATGATGGTGGCGGCGCCGAGGAGTCGGTGCCCGGACCAGCGCAGTTTCACGTGCTGCACGCCGGTGACGCCGGTGGTGTGTTCCAGGGTGTGTTCGACGCGTTCGATCAGCCGCGAGTCGACGGCATCCATGAGGCGTGCCCCGACTGACTTCACCGTCCCCCACAGCAGGATCAGGATCGAGATCGCGATAAGCAGACCGATGATCGGATCCGCGAGCGGGAATCCGAGCAGCACCCCGATCGCACCAAGAACCACGGACAACGATGTGATGCCGTCCAATCGGGCGTGCACCCCGTCGGCGACGAGGGCGGCGGATCCGATCTTCCGCCCGACGCGGATGCGGTAGATCGCCACGATCTCGTTGCCGGCGAACCCGATCAGACCGGCTGCGATCAACCACCACGCGTTCTCCACCGGACGCGGATGGATGAACCGGTCGATAGCTTCCCATCCGGCAATCACTGCCGAGAGGGCGACGACGAAGATGATGAACAGCCCGGCGAGGTCTTCCGCCCGCCCGTACCCATACGTGTAGCGGCGAGTCGCGATCCGACGACCAAGCACGAACGCGATCCACAGCGGGACGGCAGTCAGCGCGTCGGCGAAGTTGTGGATCGTGTCGGCCAGTAGAGCTACCGAACCGGTGAAGAGCACAAACCCGAACTGCAATAACGTCGTGCCCAAAAGCACGAACATCGAGACCTTAACGGCCGTGACTCCCGCTCTACTCGCCTCCAGAGAATCATCCACTGCATCGGCGGCGTCATGCGTGTGCGGCACGAACAGGTCGTACAAGAACCCCTTCACACCGCCATGCGGATGTGAATGCTCGTGATCTTGATCGCCGTCGGCACGAGCATGGTCATGGGCGTGCTCGTGGGAATGCTCGTGGACGTGACCCTTGTCGGTGTGCTGGTGCGTCACGATCTACGCCTCGGCTTGTGCGTGGTGATGGCGGGGCGTACCGCCGAGAGAGTGCTCGGCCTGGAAGATCGCGTCGGTCACCAGCTGCTTCGCGTGCTCGTTCTCCAACCGGTAGAACACCCGCTGACCGTCCTGCCGGGTCGCCACGATCCGTGCCAGGCGCAACTTCGCCAAATGCTGCGACACCGCAGACGGCTGCTTATCGAGGATGTCCGCCAAATGGTTCACCGACAGCTCCTCAACATCCCGCAACGCGAGAATGATCCGCACCCGTGTCGCATCCGCGAGCATCGAGAACACCTCGACAGCCAGCTCCACATATTGGCTGTCCGGCTCACGCCCACATATCGGCTTATCTGCATCCATACGCAGATACTAGCGACCCTGCTTGGTCGCGGCGTGCGCAAGCCGGTCCGCTGGGTGCTGTTCCTGAAACGACTCTAGGAATCAGGGTGGGGGTCGGACACAATCGGGAACTCCAGTTCGAACACGGCGCCCCTTGACGACGTGCTCACGAGCCTGGCGGTCGGTCGACGGAAGCGTTTCTCGAAGCAAGGGAGACGGATGAAGGAACGAAAAATGAAGTAGGCGGACAGGAGACAGAAAATGGAGAAGGGAGAGGGGCAGGACAGACGAAGGATCAAGGAAATCTAAGGGACAAAGTTGCTAATGTACGCAGGCACTTTGCCGTGGGGGGCGTGCTCTCGTCTACGTCCTTGCGTACACCGGGCTGCGCTGGGGTGAGACCATCGGGCTTCGTGCAAAGGACATCGACCTAAGAACTCGACGCATCAACGTCGTCGTCAACGCGGTCGAGGTCGGCAGCTACATCGAGATCGGCACGCCCAAGACCCACAAACGACGAGCTGTCGCCTTCCCCGAATTCCTGCTGCCGATGCTGAAGGACCAGGTCCAAGGCAAGGCACCTGATGACCTGGTCTTCCCTGGACCCAACGGGTTCCATATGCGCCGCACCCGAGTCAGCGCCGGGTCCAAGTCTTGGTTCAAGACAGCATTGCGCCAGGCCGAACTGGAACCCATGACCCTGCACGATTTACGGCACACTGCCGCAAGCCTCGCCATCAGCAGCGGCGCCAACGCGAAAGCCGTCCAGCGCATGCTCGGCCACGCCTCCGCCGCCATGACACTCGACACATACGCCGACCTCTTCAACGACGACATCGACCGTGTCGCGGCCGCACTCGATCACGACCGAAACTCCGCAATCGGGGCCGCTTAAACGGTCATCGGCGACTCTCGACTCACATTGAATGCGGCCAAAATGCGGCCAAACCCTGGAATACCGAGCAAGAAGAAGGCCCGAGATCTGCGTCATTCCGCGGATCTCGGGCCTCAGGTCGTGGCGGAGACGGAGGGATTTGAACCCTCGGTCCCCTTGCGGGGACTCCACCTTAGCAGGGTGGTGCACTCGACCGGACTATGCGACGTCTCCATGTGCGCACCGCCAGGCGGACACACGCAGACAATCATAACGGACCCGCGACACCCCTTCGAACCACCTGAGTTTCCGCCCTCCGGCGGGCCAACAACGTCCGGCCCCGTTGCCGCCGAGTGGTCCCTCTGCATGCGTGAGGAAAGGGACCGGGGGCGCTAAACGGACCAGGCGCCGCAAGGGAACCGGTATCGCGGACCGACCAGACTACGCCAGAGGCCGGCGCCGGGGACCGAACGAACGAGCGAGGGGGCACGCGCCGCGGACGGACCCGGGAGGCGGGCGGAGGCCGACGCGTGACCGGGCGGCGCAGGAACCGTGCACGCCGACCGCATCCGGGCTTGACCCCCGTTCGAGGGGCGGGCATGGTGGACCAATGTCTCCTGACTTCGAACCCGTGTGGCGCTCGCTCGACGAGCGCGTGGCATCCGGATGGGCTCCCGGCATCGTCGCCGGCGTGCGCCATCACGGCCAGACCCAGTTCTATGCGACCGGCGGCTACGACTTCGCCGGTGTCGTCGATCCCGCCCCCATCCGCGTCGACACCCCGTTCCGCATCGCGTCGCTGACGAAGATCGTTGCGGGCGTAATGGCCGCCCATCTCATCAGCGACGACCTGATCGATCTCGACGACGAGATCACCGAGTGGATGCCGGAGCTCGCCGACCGACGCGTGCTCCGCTCGCCGGATGCCGACCTCGATGACACGGTGCCCGCTGATCGCGAGATCACCGTGCGCGACCTGCTGACCTGCACCAGCGGACTCGGCGTGCAGTTCGAGCGGACTCCGCTCGCCGCGGAGCTCAATCCATTCGGCATCGGCCCCCTGCCGCCGCAGTTCACCGTCGAGGAGTATCTCGACCGCATCGCCGCGCTTCCGCTGGCGCATCAGCCGGGCGAACGCTGGATGTACCACACGAGTGCAGACCTGCTCGGCATCCTGCTTTCCCGGGTCGCCGAGCAGTCGCTCGACGACTTGCTGCTCGGCACGATCACCGGTCCGCTGGGTCTGACGCACACGGCCTTCTTCACCCACGACCGGCTGCCCACGCAGTACCGGCCGGCCGGCGAGGGGCTCGAGATCGCCGAAGACTACGATCGCGGCTTCTCGCAGCCGCCCTTCTTCGAGAGCCTCGGCGGCGGGCTGGTGTCAACCGTGCCCGACTTCATGCGCATTCTGGGAGCAGTCGCCGACGGTGAGCTCCTCCCGCCCGAGATCGTCGCGCGGGCGACGACGTCGCAGCTGGATGCCGTTGCCCGCCGCGGCCTGGACGAACTCGCCGGTCCCGGGGTGGGCTGGGGCTGGGGCATGTCCGTGGAGACCGGCACACCGCATCCGTGGTCCGCGCCCGGACGCTGGGGATGGACCGGCGGATCCGGCACCAGCGCATACGTGGATCCCTCGCGCGACCTCATCGGCGTGGTCTTCTCGCAGCGATTCATGGCCGGGCCGCAGGAGTCGTTCGGGTATTTCTGGGAGCCGCTGGCGGCATCCGTCGACCACGGCTGACGCGCGCCAGGCGTTCGGCGCTGGGGCCCGCGCCAAAGCGCCATGTGCGCACTGCAGCGCCACCC
Source organism: Planctomonas sp. JC2975 (assembly GCF_012985205.1). Taxonomy (NCBI): domain Bacteria; kingdom Bacillati; phylum Actinomycetota; class Actinomycetes; order Micrococcales; family Microbacteriaceae; genus Planctomonas; species Planctomonas sp. JC2975. The sequence goes on from NZ_JABEKS010000003.1 coordinate 314,035, forward strand.
AGGAGGGCGCACGAGTGCGCACATGGCGCTGTTGCTGTTCTCGCGAACGCGGGGTCGGACGGACCCGGGCTCGCCCTCGGTCAGACCGCGACGGGTTCGGCCGCCGCTACCTTCGGGTCGGTGCCGGCGGCTGCCGCGGACACGACCGCCGCGCGACGAGCCGGGTCGTAGCTGCCGCCCTTCTCCTGAAGGATCACGTTCATGCGGTTGAACGCGTTGATCAGCGAGATGCGGGCGACGATCGCCGCCAGCTGCTCCTCGTCGAAGTGGGCGGCCGCGGCATCCCACACGGCATCGTCGATGCCTCCACTGTCGGCGAGGCGCGTCGCCTGCTCGGTCAGGGCGAGCACCGCGCGTTCGGCATCCGTGAAGACCGTGGTCTCGCGCCAGGCCGCGACGAGGCTGAGGCGCAGCGGCGTCTCCCCAGCGGCGAGCGCGTCCTTGACGTGCATGTCGAGGCAGGCGCCGCATCCGTTGATCTGGCTCGACCGGACGTTGATCAGTTCGTCGAGCGAGGCCGGCAGCGCCGACTCCTCGATGACCCTGTTGGCCGAGACGACGTACTTCACGAACTTCGGCATGACGGTGGTGGCGAATGCATTGAATCGGGCCACGATGTTCTCCTCTTCCTTCGTGGAATCACCTACACGCTTGTGACGGTCGCCACGGCGAAGAGGTAACACAGAGGTAAGAGGAAAAGGACTGTCAGGCGGATCGGGCAGGCAGATCCATGGCCGCGATGCGGGACGGATCCGTGATCGACTCGACCTCGGTGATGCGTCCTCCGACCACGGTGCAGCGCATGACGGCGATGGGTACGCCGTTCGTGCGCCACGCGATCATGCCGGGGCGGCCGTCGACCAGCACACGGCGTCCGGTGAATCGTGCGTTCTGTCCGCGCTCTGCGTGGCGGGCGAGCTCTTGCGAGCCGTGTCGCTCGATCACTCCGCGCGGTGTGTGCACGCGCCAGATGAGATCGGGGTCCAGCACCCGCATCAGTCCGTCGAAGTCGCCTTCGCGCGCCGCGGCGAGGAAGGCGTCCACCACCTCGCGCTGACGACGGAGGTCGGTGGGGCGTTGCGCACCCCGCACCTTGCGACGGGCACGACTCGCGAGCATCTTGGTGGCATCCGTCGATCTGCCGATGATGTCGCCGATCTCGGCGAACGGCACGGCGAAGGTGTCGTGCAGCACGAAGGCCAGGCGTTCGTCGGGCGTGAGCGTGTCGAGCACGATCTGCAGGGCGGCACCGACCGAGTCCGCGAGCACGGCGTTGCGCTCAGGCGCGTTGTCGTTGTCTTCGGCGACGATCCAGTCGAGACGGTCGTCGAGCGGCGACTCCGGCTTGGCGCTGCGTGTGCGCAGCGTGTCGATGCAGATGCGGCTGACGACGGTGGTCAGCCATCCGCCGAGGTTGTCGATAGATGCCTCGTCCTGTCGCGCGAACCGCAGCCACGCCTCCTGCACCGCGTCTTCGGCATCCGCTCTGGATCCCAGCATGCGATGCGCCACAGCGGTCAGACGGCCGCGCTGACCCTCGAACAGCTCGGCCATCGCCCGGTCATCGCTCGAAACACGCACCATGCCACTCTCCTCGCTTGTGCACCGTCATGAACCATGACGGAGCCGCGGGCGCGAAGGTAACACGCGCAATGAGTCGCAGGGGTCGAGGTCTGCACGAGCCCACCCGCAGCCGGTCCGCACGTGCGCCATGTGCGCCGCCGCGCCACCCTCGACGGCGCGATAGTGCGCGACGAGCGTGGTCGCGCAGCCAGTAAGCCCTGTGCCGATGACGCGATTAAGGAGGGCAGACGACCTGTCCGGGCGACCTGACTGACTGCCTGATCGGCGTCGGCCACTAGCTGCCGTTGGAACAGGTCTGGGTCGCCGCGGTCTGACCGTGCACGTTGTCACCCAGCTGCACGGGGGTCGACGTGTCGGTCGGGGTCGCGGAGCTCGATGCACTCGAACCCGATGACTTGCTCTTGCCCGACTTGCTCGCGTCGGCGGACGGCGCAGAACTCGGTTGCTGAGCCGGCTGGTCCGTCGAGGTGACGGATCCCTCGCCCGTTCCGCCCGTGATCGCGAGCGGTTGATCGTTGCCGAGCGCGTCCATCAGGGTTTGTGCCGAATCCTCGTCGGGAACGACGCGGTTGCTGTCGTCCGGATCGTCGACCACCGGGTACTGCACGAAGCTGATGTCGGCCCAGTTCAGGCTCTTCATCGCGAGCGCGATCTGGTACAGCGTCGTGACGTTGTTGAGGCTGTCCGAGAGCTGGATGTTGCTGGTCGCCGCCTTCGCCAGACCCCACAGTTTCACCGGATTGCTGATGGTTCCATCGCTCATCACCGTGCGCACCAGCGACGACAGGAACACCTGCTGGTTGCTGATGCGGGACAGGTCGGAACCGTCGCCGACACCGTGCCGCGTGCGAAGGAACTGCGTTGCCTCGACCCCCTGCAGCGTCACGTTGCCCGCCGGGAGATCGAGATCGGTGTCGGGGTCGTGGATGCCGTCCCCGCCGATGCACACCTGCACGCCGCCGACGGCGTTGGACATGGCAACGACGCCGTCGAACGAGATGAGTCCGGCGAACGGGATCTTCAGCCCGGTCAACTGCTCGATGACGAGAACGGTGCAGGCGAGGCCGCCGTCCGACAAGGACGAGTTGAGCTGCGCCTTCGACATGGCGCTGTTCCATCCGCCGTTGCCGTCAGGGCACTTGGGGAACGGGAGCATGAGGTCGCGCGGGAAGCTGATCACCTCGGCATGGGTGTGGTCCTGCGAGAGGTGCAGCAGCATCGTCACGTCGTTGAGGCCGACGCCTTCGCTGTCATCCGTGGTGCCGTACTGGCCGCCCTGACCCGACCGCGTGTCGGTCGCGGCGATGAGGATGTTCACTCCACCGTCGATCGCGCCGATGTCGGGAACCTCGCCGGCCTTCTCGCCGACCAGATGAACCGACTTCTTCGAGTCGCTGACAAGGTTTGCCGCCGCGACGCCCGCAATGCCGAGCACGCTGACCACGGCCACAGCGGTGACGGAGGCGACGATCTTGCCGAACGTCGCCCAGGGACGCGAGCGCAGGCGTCCGTGACGGGCGATACCGCCTGCGGAGCGATCGATGCGCGCCGAGGCGCGGCTGTCTCGGGTGCCGCGATCCGTCATGTGCACCGCCTCTCATTTCGTCCGTTGGCCATGGGCCGACCCTCGTTGGGCCGGCGGCCGTATCGTGCTGACAACGCAGCTCTGCGGCCGTCTGATGTGGTTCCTGGTCTGGGCGACGGGCCTGAACGTGTCATGGCCCGTCTTCGACGCTAATCGATGGAGATCGGTGAAACCCGAATTAACCTGAGTGAAAGGTGGGAACGCATCAGTCGGTGCTCTCGAATTCGGCGAGCAGGGCTGCGATCCGCCGTTCCCGCGTCGGTGCCGTTTTCGCCTGTTCGATGACCCGGATCCGCTGCTTTCGCTGACTCGGAGTGAGGCGGTCGAAGCCCTCCCGTGCGCCGCTCTCCGTCTCCAATGCCGCCGCGACGTCGTCGGGCACCGTCACCGTGGTCGGATCCGAATCCACCTCGATGGCGACCGTCACCTCCTCGCCGGTGGCGACCCCCGCCGCTGCCCGATTCGCGTTGCTGAGACCGATGAGGTTGCGGCCGCGCATGATCGCGATGCGGGTGCTCCAGGTGTGATCGCCGAGGGTGACCCGGATCCGTGGACGCTTTCCCGCACCGAGTGCCTCCACGACGGATGCCGGTACCTCTAGCCCGTGCATCGGCTCCGGCGGCTCCACGATCGACTGGAACTCCACGCTCGTCATCCCCTCACGATTCCCTGCCCGGGTGCCTCGCACACATCAGCGCCTGGTCCGCGTCACCGTGCCGTGGTGTCCAGTAGCCAGTCGAGCGCGACCGGCAGACCCTTGAGTGCCGACACGTGGCCGTCGTTCGGACGCAGCCAGAGCTGCGCCGCGGGAAGGTGCGCCGCAAGCCACTCTCCGTGCGGACGCGGGATCACGCGGTCGCGACCGCCCTGCACGACCAGCGCGGGGCATCCGACCTCTGAGAGCTCGAAGCCCCACGGGGTGGTGAAGGCGACGTCGTCGTCGATCTCTCCCCACGACGTTCCTCCGTCCGCGGTCGCCAGTTGCGACGCGAGGTTGGCGTCCGCGCCGAGCGATGCCCAGTCGCCCTCCAGCACAGCCCAATCGACGTCGACGAAGACCGACTCGTCGAACTCGGCGGTCTCGCCGTGACGACGCCGGGCGTCTCGCCCGCCGGAGAGCGCCGATGCGAGTCCACCCGGCGCGGCCATGCCCTCGAACCAGGGGTAGTCGTCGACATAGGGCGCGACGCCGGCGAACGTGACGGCGCCGACCACGCGATCCGGATCGAGCGCTGCGCAGGCGAGCGCGTGAGGACCGCCGCCCGACCCGCCTACCGTCGCGTACTTCTCCAGTCCGAGCACGGTGGCGGTCTGCACGACGTCGGATGCGGCATCCGCCACAGTCCTGCCCGGCCAGACCGTGGTGCCCGGATAGCCGGCGCGGGCGCACGAGACCACACGGATGCCCCTGGCGGCCGCCGCCTCCGCGATCGGCGGCAGGATGCTGCCGGTCTGCGGCGTTCCGTGGTGCCATAGGATCGTGAGCCGGCCGGCATCCGGGCCAGTGTCGAACACCCGGACGTTCCTGCCGCTCGGCAGTTCGATGTCACGCTCGATGGACATGCATTCCCCCTCGATGTCCACGTTATCGGCGGTCTGCTGTCAGCGCAGCGCCGGTAGCGTTAAGGGTCGGATCCATCGGCGCCCGAGCGCCGATGCCGGAGCGATCGGGATCGGATCGGGTCCGTGTCGGTGGGATCCAGTGCAATTCGTGTCGAGTGGTCCTGTCGGACGGAGGGAGCAGCCGTGGCGTGGTTCGATCGCTGGCGCAAGCGGCGCATCCTGAAGCCGTATGACGACGCTGCGATCGTCGTGCAGGAGCCAGCGACGGTCGAGCAGTCCGTGCTCGAAGGCGTGATGATCGCGGAGTACGCGGTGCGCCTGCGCCTGAAGAACGCCATCGCCGTGGATGCCGTGGTGTCTCCGCGGGCGTATGACGAACAGGCGTATCTGCCGCTGGCGTCCGAAGCGTTCGAGGAACTCGCCGACGAATCGCAGGCGGTATCGGACCGGCTCACGGAGGAGCTGGCTCACTCGATCGGGCGCCCTGGCAGGGCGGAGCACGTGCACGACTACCGTCGCGGCGACGAGAACAACGTGCGGCACCGTCTCATGGTGGCCACCGACGCGGCGAGCGCCTACCGGGAGAAGGCGCAACAGGAGGATGCCCTGCTCGAGCTCATCGAGCAGGCGCGCCGGGATGCCTGGCATGAGGTCAGCAGCTCACTCGTCGACCACGCCCTGCAGTACACCCCTAATGCCACGCCGCAGCTCGACCCGATCGACCGTGACATCGAGATCGCCAGCCTCCGCGCGGAGCTGGAGGCGATGACGGAAGGGTGAGCTCGAAGCCGCGGGGCGAGCAGTCGCGGACAAGCTCGCCGGACCATCGCGCGGGAGCTAGGGACGGTGCTGCGGACGCAGGCCGTCCATCAGGAGGTCGAGCAGACGGCCGACGCGGTCCGCGTCCTTGGCGTCGCCCGTTGCGACGAAAACACCGACGAGCATGTCCGTGGCGTCCGACGCGTCGACGTCGGGGCGGATCGTGCCGTCCACCGCTCCCGCAGCGAGCATCCGGCCGACGGTCGCGCTGATGCGTTCCCTCGTCTCGCTCATCCGCAGCGCCCCGGAGGACCAGGCCGCCCGCAGCGCGGTGGTCATGCCCTGCTTCGTGGCGACGAACCGGGTGTAGCGATCCATCCAGAGCCGGAGCGCCTCGAACGCCGTTCGGCCAGTGAGGAGGTCGTCCGCGCTGGCGACGACGGCGTCGAGCTCGCTCCGGTAGAGCGCCTCGACCAGCGACTCACGAGTCGGAAAGTTGCGGTACAGCGTGCCTATGCCGACGCCTGCGGATCGGGCGATTGCCTCCAGCGAAACGGCCGTGTCGTCGTGCGCCGCGTCGAAGGCGTCGCGCGCGGAGGCCAAGAGCAGGGCGCGATTGCGCACGGCGTCGGCTCGCAGCTTCACGGGCTTCTGCGGCGCGGCTGCCTCGGGCACGTGCGTCGCAATAGCGTCGCCCGCGTCCGTCATGGGGCGCGTCCCACGGTCGATGCTAGACATCCGGAGGGCCCTCCGCTACGCTGATTCTGTAATCGGAGACTCCTCCGCTTCGTCCCCATCCTATGGCACTGCCCTTCGCGCGGCCATCCGCGCGTCGCCGTCGACCAGCCGATACTTCGTTCACCGCCTTCGGAGGCATCATGTCCGTCGCTTCTTCCTCGTCCGTTCCTTCGTCCTCGGCATCCGACTCGGCCGCACGCGCTTCTGCCGCCCCGTCCGCGCAGGCCGTACCGGGCGGCGCGTATCCGCTCGCAGGCAGAAGCGTGGCGCGCGTGGGATACGGCGCCATGCAGCTGGAGCGGCACTCCGCGCGGCCCGAGGCTGCGGCATCCGTCCTGAGCCACGCGCTCGACCTGGGCGTGAATCACCTCGACACGGCTGACTTCTACGGAGCTTCGTTCGTGAACGACGTCATCCGCCGTGTCGTCGGGAGCCTGGATGCCGTCGCCCGCGATCGCGTGATTGTCGCCACGAAAGTGGGCGCGGAGACCAACCCGCAGGGGCCGATCCCGCTTCGTCCGGCACAGCGACCGGACCAGCTGCGCGCGAACGTCGAGGACAACCTGCGCACGCTGGGCTCCGATCACCTGGACCTCGTGTATCTGCGCCGGCTCGAGGTGCGTCCGGGTATCCAGCCGGAGGGCGATCAGGATGTGCCGCTCGACGACCAGCTGGAGACCATGATCGCGTTGCGCGACGAGGGCCTCATCCGCTCCATCGGCATCAGCGCCGTCACGATCGACACCCTCCGCCGCGCGATTCCCGCCGGGATTTCGGCCGTGCAGAACGCGCACAGCGTGGTCGACCGCACATTCGAGGACATGATGCGGCTGACGGCGGAGCACGGCATCGCCTGGGTTCCGTTCTTCCCGCTCGGCAGCGGCTTTCCCGGGCACGCGAAGGTAGTCGAGCAGCCGGCGGCGCAGGCGGCGGCGCGGAGGCTCGGCGCGACTCCGTCGCAGGTCGGTCTCGCCTGGCTGCTGCAGCGCACGCCGAACACGCTGATCATCCCAGGCACGTCGGATGCAGCCCATCTCGACGAGAATGTCGCGGCCGGAGACCTCGTGCTCGATGCCGAAGCTGTGGCGGAACTCGACGCGCTTCAGGTGGTCGGCGGCGGAGAGATCCGATGGGAAACCGCCGAGGCGTAGAACCGTGAGTCTCCCTGGCCTCGCGCTGGCTTGTGGAGCCCCTCGCATTGGGGTATCCAAGACGCTCCGAAATCGTCCAGAAGGGTCGTCGGCCGTCAGTAGGCTCGCCAACGCGAGGTCTCCTGAGAGCCCTCTCATATCTCAACCCTCGTGACGACGGACACCTCCGTGCCAGCTTCCCGAGCTGCCGGCCGGGCGCATCATCTGTCGGCGCGCGTGCAAGGAGTCCAGGGCAACGATGTTTCTGACCACGACAGCAGCGAACGGCGGAGTGTTTGCCGACGGGTGGATCAACCCAGTATCCGTCCCGGTCTTCCTAGTCCTCGTCGGCGGCTTTATCGCAGGTTTGGTGTATCTGGTCAGGTACTGGCGGGCCTTCGAGTTTCGTGCCAACGCGCTCGCATCCCTCATTCAGATGCCGGAAACGGCCAACCTTGCCCAGTACCGGCCTCTGATGCTGCAACGAGCAGAAGCGCTCGATCCAAAGGTGCTCGGTCCGCTCTGGAAGGAGTTCGACGAGACTCTCGTCGCGACGCGCGACGGCAACCAATTGTTCAATACCGTCGATGCCGAGTATTTCTTCAATCGCGAGACGCTCGCGGTGGAGTTTGCACGGAACCGGCTCCTCGCCGCTCTCCCCGGCATGCTGGCTACTGGCGGAGTGCTCGGAACCTTCCTCACCCTGTCGATCGGCCTCAGCGGTCTCGATATCAGCGGAGCAACGAGCGACAGCGACGCGCTGGGCGACGGCGTGCAGAATCTGATCGGCGCCGCCGGCTTCGCGTTCGCCAAGTCGGTCGTCGGCGTTGGTCTGAGTCTTCTCTTCACCATTGTCGACCGAGTCTTCGAGCGACGCGTCGCGACGAGGGTGGCTCCGATCCAAGCCCAGATCGACCACCTCTACCGCCGTACGACCCCTGAGCGCTCCTTGGTCGAGGTCGCGGACTACACCCGTGAGTCGAAGGAGGCGCTGCAGGAACTCCACGAGAAGATCGGTGATCGACTGCAGGAAGCGATCCAGGGGATCTCCACGGACCTACAAGGCGCGCTTACCTCCGCGATCACGACGGCGATGCAGCCCTCCATGGAAAAACTCGTCGACACCACGTCGGGCCAGTCCGCGGCGGTCTTCGAGGGACTCGTGGAACGGTTCGCCTCGGCGTTCACCGACATCGGCGAGCGCCAGAGCGCCATGCTCGATTCTTCTTCGACCCGACTGACCGCTGCGATCGATCGGGTGGGCGTCGAGTTCGGCGACCTCGTCGAACAGTCACGCCGACACGCAGATGACGTACACCAACGGCAAGCAGAGCTGCTCGAGGGCCTCGGCACCACGGTGACCGGGCTCACCACATCGAGCGCAGACCTCGCGGAAGCGGCGCGAGAGATCAGCGTGCTCAGCGAGAAGATCGCCGCCGCGGGAGGCCAGCTCGGAACAGGGCTCACGCAGACTGCGGCGACTCTCATGTCTCTCTACGAGAAGTCGGTGCGCCAGGCCCAGATCGTTTCCGACCTTCAAGAACGTGCCACGGCGACGGAGGCCAACCTCGACGAAGCCGCATCGCGAGTCTCCGACGCGACGTCGGCGCTCGGCGCGGCCCTGGACGGGTTCTCGTCGACCCAACAGAACTTCCAGGCATCTCTCCGAGGGGAGGCCGAAGACCTCGCGTCGACTCTCCGCACGTATGTGGAAGAGCTCGAGTCGAAGGTGGGCACATGGCTCACGGACTACTCCTCCGACATCGAGCACCAGATCAACGATCGAATGCAACTGTGGAACGCACACAGTCAGGACTATGCGGCGCACATGCTCGCCACAAGCAAAGCGCTCGCGGGTGTGATCGACGAATTGCACCGAGAAGGCACCTCGCCCGTGGACGACCAGACCATCGACCGATCCGTCATTGCCGATGAACTCGAGATCGTCTCGTGAGTCTCGTCCGCTCACGTCGAGCGACAACGCGGCGTGAAGAAGGTGAATCGCACTGGGTGTCGTTCACCGATGTGATGTCGGGCCTCCTCCTCGTCTTCATCCTGGCAACCGTCGCACTCATGTTGCAGGTCTCGCAGAAGCAGCAGGCGCTCGCGGACACGCAGCATACCCTCAACGCCAAAGTCACCGAAGCCAAGAAGCAGCAGGCCGCTTTCAGCACTCAGATCGACAAGGTCAATGAAGCGGAAGTCATACGCACCCAGATGCTGAAGGAGATCAGCGAAAGGCTCAACGCCGCCGGCATACAGGTGACGGTGAACTCGGACACCTCGGTGCTGAGCATCCCAACGGCCGCGCTGGGATTCGCATCAGGGTCGTACACGATCGAGCCGCAATACGCGGCGCGCGCTGCCGCGATCGGTCAGGTGCTGAGTGACGTCATCCGCAAAGACGACCGCTTCAAATACCTCGACACCGTCTTCGTGGAAGGCCATACCGACAGCGAACCGTTCAACGGTCCGCTGAACATGGACAACTGGGGCCTCTCAACCTTCCGCGCCATCTCGCTATGGCAACTCTGGGGCCAGAGCATGCCCGGAGACTCACGGCTCGACGCGTTGAAGAACGCCCAGGGAGGGCCACTGTTCTCGGTATCCGGCTACGCGGACACTCGACCAGTGGACGACGCGCCGGCTGGCATTCCCGACTTCGCGGGCAACCGTCGCATCGACATCCGGATCACGATCATCCGCCCCTCGAGCAAGGAACTCGAGAAGATCAGCGACGACTTCTCCGACGGAACCAAGTGATCTCGCTCCGACTTCCTCCGATCGGACTCCAGCTCGAGAGCTGGCCGGCGCACACCTACGAAGCCTGGGACGCGCTGCAGCACGAGGCCAGGCAGTTGCGTCAGTCCGCAGTCGCAGGGCCGCCCACTCCGATCGAGACGGAAGAGCTGCGGAGGCTGCTCCGGCACACCGAGATCGACACCGTGATCGGGCTGATGAGCTCTCGACGCTATGCGCGGGCGCTCGTCGGCCTCTGGTGCGAGACGGACGGCGATTGCTGTGACTCGATATCACCGACACTGCTCACGGCGCTGCACAAAGCTCATCCGTTCCCGTCGCCCCTGTTGACGCAGTTGCTCGAAGCCGTGTACTTCGATCGTTTCGACGAACTCGACGAACTCGGACTCATCGAAGAAGACATTTCTGCGCACGAGCACGACTGCGTCGAACTCGCCGGGCCGTCCATACGCGCCCGGCTCGCAGGAATCCTTGCGACCGCCTGGGGGAACAGCGGTTACCGAGACGAAACGACAATCGAAGTGCTGACAGCCGAGGATTCGCCGCGACGCGTCGCGAGCGATATCCGGGCGCGAGACTTGGCGCCCGCAACAGCTCTCGCGACGTGGGACATCGACGCCTACGACGGCGGTCGATTCGTCCGACTCGTGCGCCAATATCTGTTCTTGGAACGACTCCGAGCGCTGAAAATCGGTGCAGACGACGACGTGTTGGTCGAGATCCGGCAGCCGGAGGTCCGGGATGCGCCACATGTCCGCGGACAAACGCTGGGACATGCGGCGCTCGCCATCCTGATCGATCGCGCGGACACATACCCGGGATCCGTCTGGCGCGACGTCGTGCTTGACATTGCGAGCGATCCCCGCATGACCGCATCGGCATCCCACCAACGGTGGTGGTCAGTACTCGGTGACCATCGCCGCGACAAGGTGATCGGCTGGCTCGCCGCCGCCGAGCTGTCCGTCTTCCTCGAGGTACTCACCCACTTCGCGCAGCAGGACTCGGACGATACGATGCGTCGCTTGTTGCCGCCTCGCAAGCAGTTCCTCGAAGGTTTACTCCAACTCGGCGTTGTACGACGAAGCCGCCTCTTCCTCGGGGACGAGGTGCGGCTATACGTGTCACGACATACGCCGGCGACCCGAACCTGGGATTGGGCGCGCCTCGATGATGACAAGCGTCGGGCCCTGCTCTACCTCGACTGCGGAGACTTCCACCTCATCGAGGGATCGCACAACACCAAGCTCTGGCTTTACCTCGCGCACCCAGGTGAGGCGATCACCGACCCACGCCGCCACTCCTTCATGTATCGGGCGCTCACCAGAGCCCTTGCGGACCGATTCCAGCTCGCATGGCAGTCCAAGGCTGCTGCAGGTGAAACGAGCACCGGATTCCGTGATGTCGTGCACAAGGGTCTGTGGCAGGGTTCAGCCCTCGAGTTCCTCGCCGATGCCGGCATCCGTGTCGATCCTCAGGCCGTTCTGAACGCTTCCGATTACCAAGATCTCCGCCAGAAGCGCGGGCTACCCGTCGTGCGTGCCCGGCGCGCGGCATGAACGGTTGAGGTGATGACTATGGGTCTGCGTGACTACGTGCGCTCAATGTTGAGCGGTCGCGACGACAACGCGACAGCGATCACAGATGAAGACCTCTTCTCCGTCAGCTACGACGACGACGGTGTGAATCTCGTCGTTCACCGCGCGCAGCTTCGTGAGCTCGAGGAGGGAAAAGGCGGGGTCGAGGCGACAACCCAGCTCGTGCTGCTTCACATGCTCGCCGAAACGGGGCTCGCGTTGCCCATACCCGGCGGATTCCGCATCCCTGCAGTCCACGCTGTTCGGCTGGACGACGGGGATGCCGCAGTGCTCGGTCTGCCTCCGCGATTCGACGGGACGTTCACGGCAGACATCGACGCGTACACGACGAGTCCGCGATTCGCCGTCCGGCTCTCGGCTGTCGACGGCTTGGACCGCCGGCCGGCGCAGTTGCGCGGCGCGCTGCTCACGGTCGCAGGTGCACCCCATCTGGCGACGCCTCCGCAGGCGCGTGCCCTCGACGCAGTGGCCCGACACAGCCGGCTTCCGACCTCCGAGCGGACGGAACCGACCAATGTGCGTCTGGTCGCAGACCTCCAGCTTGCCGCCGCTGACGGACTGCACCTCGATCTCGCCCACTTCACAAAACACGGATGGTCCGCCGCTGAGCCCGAAAAGGTCGGTGTCATCGCGACACAGACTTCCGACGGCGGCCTACGACTCTCTCCCGCGCTGGGCATGGCGGTACCCGAGAGCCTGCTCGAGTCCAGGTGGGCGCAGCTCGATGGGGCCAAAGACCAAGGCGTGCTCCGCGTGGAGAAGAACATCATCCTGCTCGACGTGGATGCGCTGCACGCAGCGCAGGAAGTGCTGGAGCACCGGACGATCCGCCCCGAGCAGGTCACCGACTTCATCCGCACGCCCAGCGCATTCCTGGACGCACAACTAGTCGACCTAGAACTCGGTTTCTCTGTGCGCGTGGAAGGAGTCGGCCGATTGGTCCGCGTCAACTTCGGCGACTCCGACGGCGGCACGTTCGACTGGTTCGCCTCGGACGAACCCCTGCAGCCGCAGATGATCCGCGAACTCGTCAAGACCCAGGACGATCTCGATCGGTTCACCGCACACTATGAGGCCGCTCGCTCCGATGGTGCAGACAGCCTCGCCTTCGATGCGGCGATCATCGACATCCGTGATGAGAGCGAGGTGCAACGCGCCCTTGCGGAAACGCGGGAGACGATCGAACGCGGTGTCGAACAGCCCGAGGCCGAGCCGCAGCCCAAGGAAGAACGGGTGGCAACGGAGCGAGTGGGGTTCCTGCTCACGTCGACCGACCTCGTCGTCGACCGGCTGCACCAGACGGCGCGCGACTGGGTCGGGAAGGTCACGATCGACAACACCGCGCTAGCCCGCACGCCGTTTCCGCACCAGGAAGACGGCATCCGCTGGATGCTCGGGCTCATGCTCGCGGCCCACAGCGAACCCGCCGATCAGCTTTACCGGCTCCAGGGCGCTCTTCTCGCAGACGATATGGGTCTCGGAAAGACGTACATGTCTCTGGTTGCGACGCAGCATTACCGCGCGGCGATCGAGCGCGTCGAAGGCGCACAGAAGGTCAAGCCGACGCTCATCGTCGCGCCCTTGAGTCTGCTGGAGAACTGGGAAGACGAGGTTGAGAAGACGTTCGCATCCTCGCCGTTCAGCGATGTGGTCGTGCTGCAGACGAGTCGCGATCTCGCCCGATTCCGCATCGCGGGTGCCGGCCGGGAAACCATGCAACTCTCCAGCGCCCTCGACGAGCACGGCATGGTCAAAGAGGGATCACTGCGCATCGCGCTCCGAGTAGGACCGGATGCCGGCGGCCACCGTCTCGACATGCCTGGCCGCCTCGTGCTCACCACGTACGAGACCTTGCGGGACTACCAGTTCTCCCTGAGCCAGATCGACTGGGGTGTGGTCATCTTCGATGAAGCACAGTCGATCAAGAATCCCGACAGCATGCGCACCCGTGCTGCCAAGGCGCTGAAGGCCGACTTCAAGCTGCTCGCCACAGGCACACCGATCGAGAACACGCTCGGAGAGTTCTGGTGCCTCGTCGACACCGCGCAACCGGGACTCCTGGGCGATTGGCAGGCGTTCCGCGCGCGCTATCTGCTCCCGGAAAAGGAGGCCGAAACCGAGGCGGAAGCGCAGGAGATGCGCCTGGCGCTCGGCCGGGAACTTCACCAGGCGATCGGGCCGTTCATGCTGCGACGCATGAAGGAAGACCACCTCTCGGGTCTGCCGTCAAAGTTCACCCACACCGGACTCGGCGCGTCGGAGGATCCGCTGGTGGTGTTCGATCCGGGACTCGCGCGAACAATGCCCGAGGTTCAACGACAGCGATACGACGCCCATCTGCAGCGGTTCCGCACCGACAGAGCAGCGAAGAGCAACGGCGCTGCGCCTCTCGCCGTGTTGACCAGTCTTCGATACGCGTCGCTGCACCCCGATCTCGATATTCACGGAGTGCATCCCGAACGTCCGCGCTCTCAGGACGATTCTCGCCGGCAGATCGCCCAGTCGGCCAAGCTGCTCGCGACGATGGACATCCTTCGCGAGGTTCAGCGACTGGGCGAGAAGGCCATCGTCTTCACGTCGGCGAAGGAGATCCAGCTTCTCCTCGCCATCTGGATCATGCATGAGTTCGGCATCCGCCCGGAGATCGTCAACGGTGACACCAGTGCTGTGTCGAAAACCGACGGCAGCTCGCGGCGTCAGCTCATCGGGTCGTTCGAATCCGCCGTCGGATTCAACGTCATCATCATGTCGCCCATCGCAGCCGGTGTCGGTCTGACCGTCGTGGGCGCCAACCACGTGATCCATCTCGAGCGCCACTGGAATCCAGCGAAAGAAGCACAGGCGACGGATCGCGCGTATCGGATCGGGCAGACTCGCGACGTGCACGTCTACTATCCAGCGGCGACACACCCTCGGATCGACTCGTTCGACGTCATCCTCAATCGCATGCTCCGCACCAAGATCGACATCAAGGATGCCGTCATGATTCCGGCCCAGATTCATGAACTCGAACTCGCGGAGGCGGTCGCTGCGGATTCCGACGGCGCAGCTGCGGCGCGCTGAGGGTGAGCCGAGCCGTCCCACACTGCCGGCTTCTACGGCGGCGGCCAGATCCAGTGAGAGTCTCCGGCGGCGTGGGACCTCACCCCGAGCTCACTGATCGAGGGAGTGCTCGCTCACTCATTGGACTGCCGGGTCGCGTTGCGATTCGTGCCGGTCGTCGAGGCGGCTTCCCGCCCCCAGGATGAGCGCCGAGAGCACGATGGTGATTCCGAGATCCACGCGGAAACCGCCGACGATCGAGCGCCCCAGCTGCGCCCCGTAGAGCGCAACGCCCACAGCGCTTCCGGTCTGCCGTGCCGTGTTGAGCGTGGCGGACGCCACCCCCGAACGCTCGACGTCGGCGCCCGCCAGCGCTGACGAGGTGATGATCGGTACGATCACGCCGAGAGCGGCACCGAGCCCGACGAGTTGCACCACGATCACCGCATACGGCGTGCCAACGTCGAGGAAGAGCAAGGCTCCTGAGCACACGACGAGCACGGCGGCCGACACCATGACGCAGACCCTGCTGCCGAATCGCGCCTGCAGTCGTGCGGCGTAGAAGTTCGTCAGCATGACGGCCAGTGTCATCGGCAGGAACACGAATCCCGTGACGAGAGCAGATGCGTGCTGGGCTCGCTGGAAGAAGAGGCTCAGCACGAAGATCAGCCCGTAGAAGGCCACGTTGACGAAGAGTCCGATCACGATGCTCCAACGGAACAGCGGTATGCGAAAGGACTCGACAGGTAGCATCGGCTGGCGCATCCGTCGCTCGACGAGCACGAACGCCGTGCCGGCTGCGACGGCGAGAACGAGCGCACCGACGACGAACGGCTCGTCGAATCCGAACTGGCCGCCCTCGATGATCCCTGCCGTGAGCAGTCCGAGCGCGACGACACCGAGGACTTGGCCGGGAATGTCGAGCCGGCGCTCCGTGCTCCTGGTGGTCTCGGCGGCCGCAAGGAGCACCACCAGGATGCCGAAGAGCGCAAGCGGAATGTTGATGTAGAAGATCCATCGCCATCCGAGAGTCTGGATGAGCACGCCGCCGACGAGGGGGCCCGCGGAGAGTGCGGCGCTGCCGGCGAGCGCCCAAATACCGACGGCGCCCGCACGCGCACGCGCATCCGGGTACGTATGGGAGAGCACGGAAAGAGAGGATGGCACGAGTGCGGCCGCGCCCATCCCCTGGACAGCGCGTGCCGCGATGAGGACTCCGAGGTTCGGTGCGAGGGCGCACACCAGGGATGCCGCGATGAACAGGGTGAAGCCGGCCAGGAGCATCCGCTTCGCACCGAGACGATCCCCGAGCGCGCCGGCGCTCAGGATGAAGGCCGCGAACGCCACCGTGTAGGCGCTCACGATCCATTGCAGAGCAGCCACTCCGCCGCCGAGCTCGTCGCCGATCGGTTTGACGGCGACGTTCACGACGCTGACGTCCAGCTGCACCACCGCGAAACCCACACCCGTGGCGGCCAGAGTCCACCGTCGGCGAGCGGCATTCACCGTGGCTGCTGCAGTCCTTTGTCTGTTCGAACCTTCGGTTCGTCCCATCGATTCAGCCTTGCGCCTGCGTCCGACATTGTGAACCCGGTCGCATGCGGTGGCTTAGCAGGTACCGTGCCGGCCCCGCTCACTCCTCAGCCGGCGGCCGAGTCGCGTTCCACTCGAAGCACCGTGCCCTGAGCGGAGGCGACGATCACCTCGCCCTCTCCGGATGCCGCAGCCGAGTACACCTCGCACCTCACCACCGCCTGGCTCCGCGTCGCCGACACCACCGTCGCCTGTGCGCGGAGACCGGCGGTCGCCGGCCGCAAATACGTGATCGCCATGGATGCGGTCAACACCTGCGGGCCGAGCACCGTGCCGGCGGCGAACGTGAGCGCGTTGTCGGCCGCGTACGCGACCACGCCGCCGTGCAGGAATCCGTTCTGCTGAAGAAGGTCGGGACGCGCGTCCAGCGACAGCTCGGCCATGCCCTCCTCGAACCGGGTCAGACGTGCGCCGACGAGTCGGGAGAATGGCTGGGACTGGAGCACGGCATCCGCCTGCTCGGGGATGATGGCCATGCGGGCATTATGCCGCGAGGGGAGACAACATCATGAGGATCGTGGTCATCGGTGCGACGGGACACGTCGGCGGCTATCTCGTGCCACGGCTGGTGCGGGCGGGTCATGACGTGGTCGCGGTTTCGCGCGGGATGCGCGAGCCGTATCGCGCGGACTCTGCGTGGACATCCGTGGAGCGCGTGGAGCTCGATCGCGGCGCCGAGGATGCCGCGGGAACGACGGGCGACCGCATCGCGGCTCTCGAACCCGACGTCGTCATCGACATGATCTGCTTCACGAGATCGTCTGCCGAGCAGCTGGTCGATGCGATCAGCGGTCGAGTCGGCCTGCTCGTCAGCTGCGGATCCATCTGGTCGCGCGGCACGCTCACCGAGGTTCCCGGCACCGAGGAGGCGCCGCTCGACGGCTGGGGCGAGTACGGATCCGGCAAGGCCCAGCTCGAGGCGTACCTGCTCGACCAGTCGTCCCAGCCCGGCGGCGTTCCCGCGGTGGTCATCGATCCGGGACACATCTCCGGACCGGGCTGGCACGTGATCAACCCGGCCGGCAACCTGGATTCCGCGGTGTGGGAGAGCCTCGCGTTCGGGGAGACGCTCGTGCTACCGGACCAGGGGCTCGGCATCCTGCACCACGTCCACGCCGACGATGTGGCTCAGCTCTTCCAGCTCGCGGTCGAACGGCCGGATGCCGCGTCGGGCCAGGCGTTCTTCGCCGTCTCACCGCGAGCCCTCACGCTCCGCGGATTCGCGCAGACTGCCGCAGGATGGTTCGGACGCGATGCCGAGCTCGAGTACATACCGCTGGCGGAATATGCCAGCGCCGTGGGGCCCGAGAACGCGCTGACGACCAGCGAGCACGTGTCGCGGAGCCAGGCGATGAGCGATGCGAAGGCCAGGCGGATGCTCGGATACGTACCCGCCTACACCTCGCTCGGCGCCACGCGCGAGGCCGTGGAATGGCTCGACGCGAATGGCGGCTTCGGCCGGCGGCTGCCGTTCAACTGACGACGGCCCGCACCTCCCCCGCCGACGGCACGAGCGACGCCGTCACTCCTCCTGCTCTCGTGCGAACAGCAGCGACTCGGGAAGGCTCGTGGCGAAGTAGTCGGTGGAGCCGTCCGCACGAAGTGCCGACGGCGCCGTCGCCTCGGGTCGCGCCTCGCCGAGGCTTGCCGGCGGCACGCCGACCGGCATCCCCAGGGCGGCTCGCGCGTCGTCCCACGCGGCGAGCGCCTTGCCTTCTCCGCCTTCCCACGGCTGGAAGGTCCTGCCCTTGATCAGGCGCAGAGCATCCGCGGGCCGTCCGTCGGCCGTGAGAAGCTCCGCCACCTGCACGACCAGGTCGTCGCGCTGCTCGACCAGCACGCGATCCCGCTCGAGCCTGTCGAGTCGCTCGGCCGACGGATGCCCCAGTTTCGCGGCGAGCTGGTCCGACTCGAAGAGGAGTCGCGCGTCGTCGGGCGCAAGCACTCGCGCTCGTTCGTAGTGACGCCAGGCCGCATCCTCGTCGCCGAGCACGTTGTAGGAGGCGAGCCCGGCGTTGCGATGGATGAGCGGGCGGTCCGCCCCCAGTTCCAGCGCTCGCTTCCAGAGATCCAGCGCTTCTCGGCGTCGTCCCGCGTCGTACAGCAGCGTCGCCAGCAACTCCGTGGCGACATCGTCGTCAGGGTCGTGCGCGAGCGCGTCGGTCAACGCGTCGTGGGCGTCGAGTCCCGCAGGGAAGCACCACGTCGTGTCCGTGCCGCGCGCATCCGACCTCGCCCGTTCTGCGCCGATCGGGTCGCCGGCGCGGTCCAGAAGTGTCGCCCGCAAGTAGCGAGCGACCGGTGCCATGTTCCCTGCCGGAGTCGCGGGGAACGCCGCCGCGCGCTCGAGCGCCTCGGCGGCCGCCGGGATCTCCCCGAGTCGCGCGAGATCGAGGGCGAGATCAACGGCCAGCCCGGCGTCGTTCGGCACCGAGCCGTCGGCGAGATTGCAGTAGAGATCGTTGACGGGTGCGGATTCCGTCGCCGACGCGAGCACGGCATCCGCTCCACCGAAGTCGCCCAGTCGGCGAAGGGCGACGACCTGCACTGCGGCGATCCGCGGATCCACCGCACCCGCCGCCGCGAGACCGTCCGCGTCGCTCAGGGCGGTCGCGGCATCTCCTGCTCGCAACGCGATGAGGGCGCCTTCGATACCCGCCGGCACCCGCCAGTCGGCATCCCACCCGGCCTTGCCGAACCACTTGGCCGCTTCGTCGCTTCGGCCGAGGCGCTGAAGGATCAGCCCGAGCAGGTAGTACGGCTCGGCGTCGCGCGGATTCTCGTTGCGCATGGTCACGCGATCGACTGCGGTCCGGGCGTGCCGCTCCGCCTTCTCGTACTCCCCGGCACGAAGTGCGAGGTCCGCCAGCGCCAGGTTGGTGCGGGAGTCCCCAGGGTCGCGCCGCAGCGCCTCTCGCCAATACGGCAGCGGCGACCTCGTCGGATGCCTGTACTGCTGCAGGTGCACACCGGTCAGGTAGAGCTCCTCCACGCTTTCGATCGATTCGGGCGAGGGCGGCTCGGTCGCGATCCACGGTTCCTCGTCCGCCGGCTCCCGCACCGTCCAGTCGGCGAGGATCACGGATCCGTCCGCCGTCGTCTCGCGCAGCTCGACGCGAACGCGGTCCGCTGAGCATTGGTCGGGGAGGTCGGCGGTGACGCGCAGCACCTCGCCAGGATGCAGGGTGCGCGACCCCTCCGCTGCCGACGTGCCGTCGACGAGGATACGCAGCGTCGCATGCGAGGGTCTGGTCACTGCCGCACGCGCCTCGACCTCCGTACCGAGGTCGACGTGCAGCGCAGCGTCGCGGTTGGCCACGTGTGCGACGCCGATAGCAGGAATCGGATACCAGTACTGACTGAACCGCCGCACCTCACCCGGCATGAGCCAGGAGAAGTCCGGCTGATTGTCGGTGTACACCCCGGCCATGAGCTCGACGTACGGTCCGTCGTCGTCGGTGAGATGGCGGTCCCAGGCATGCCCGAACGGCGAGTCACCCCAGGTCCACTGCTTCTTGCCGGGCGAGATGCGGCGATCCGCCCAGTGCACGACACCGGCCTGCACGTCGTGGTCGTATCCCCCGAAGAACGCCTCGTCGGAGTCCACGACCATGTACGAGGTCGGAGCGGGGATGTTCGCGTAGAAGTCGATGCGGTCCGCACCGGGTTCGCGAGCGGCCCTCGCCGGATAGTCGACGCCGTAGTATGTGCGATCCGCCGCCGGAAACGCGGTGATGGCGCGACGGGCGTGGTCCGCGACGTAGCGGACGTCCTGCGGGAAGAAGGACTGGTACCGGTCGTGCACCCTGACCGCCGCGTTCGCCCACCAGAGGAACGTCTGGCGCTGTGACGTGCGATTGTGCAGACGCACATCGATCTCGACGTACGAGCGGTCCGGATGCAAACGGATGCCGTGCGTCTCGGCCATGCGCGTGAACGGATCGTGATCGGAGCACCACACCGTGACGCTTCCGTCGTCCGCTTCTTCGATGTCGAACTCCATAGGAAGGTAGGTCGCCGGCCGGTGGTGCTGCGGCCAGTTGAACTCGACGCCCCCGCTGATCCACGGACCCGTCAGTCCGACGAGCGCCGGCTTGATGACCGTGTTGCGGTAGAAGAAGTCGTATCCGGTCGTCTTGTCGAATCCGGTGTAGATGCGGCCGCCCAGTTCGGGGAGCACCGTGACGCGCAGACACCTGTTCTCGAGGTGGACGGCCTTCCAGGCGTGCGGCGTCGGCTCCTGCGCGATCCGTTCGATGAACGGCAGCGGATACACGCGCCCGCTCGACCCTTGATAGACGCGACGGTCGAGGTAGAGCGGCTGCCGGGACGGCGTCATCGGCTCGTATGTCGGCAGCACGAGTTCATCGCTCCAGGCGACGGCCTCGCCGGCTTCGAGTCGCTCGAGGATGCTCTCCGGGGGCGTCGGCCCGTGCGGATCGACAGTGGTCTGCGCGGTCATGTTCTCCACCCTAGGAACGTTCGGAGGCGGGATCGATCCGCCAGCGCGCCGTCGATACGAGGACCGCTTCGTCGAGTTCGGCCGTGACGGGAAGGGACGCAGAGCGTCCGTCGTAGCCGATCCCGACCCTGCTCTCCGGATGTCCGGGAAGCACCCGGAGTTCGACTCGCGACCCGGAACCTGCCGCGAGGCGGTCAACGGGGATCCGCCAGACCGAGCCGTTCCAGAACTGGTCGGCGACGGGGATTCCGTCGACAGCGAGCTGGGCGACATCGCCCATCCACGAGATGGTCAGGACGTCGCCGTCGATGGCGCGGCGGAGGTCGAGTTCCCATCGTGCTCCATATCGTCGAACGTCCGCGCTGGAGGGCGCAGATGCCCTCCTCTTGAACTGGCCGTAGGTCGCCGGGGGCTCAGCGGCCGGGTCGTGGGCCGTCACGACGACCGCTGTTCGACGCGTCGAACGCTCGGAATGCCCGCGGCCGACCCATTCGCCGGAGTCGGCGCAGAACTCGGCCGGACGGGTTCCGTCGCTCTCCTCGACCGTCAGCACGGCGCCGTCCTCGACGACCGCCCCGACGGCGAGAATCACACGACCCGTCGGCGTCACCGTGAGGCTGCCGCGAAGCGTGAACGGGATGATCAGCACGTCGAGCGCTCCGCTCTCGCTTCGCGCTCGCAGAAGGCGCGCACCCTGCCACGGGCGCTCCGCACCCACGACCTGCTCGGTGACGTCGACTCCGCCCGCGAACCGCACCTGGCCGAGGATCCCCTCCTCTTCGCCGAGGACGAGCAGCGGCACCCGCCCATCGGTCAGCGCGATGAGGCTCGCGGTCGCCCAGTCCACGCCGATGCCGCCGAAGTCCAGATTGACCGGCCAGCGAGCCGTCGTCCCCGAACGGACGGTGACCGGCCGATCCGGGAAGCGAACCGTGGTCTCGCAGAGCTGGAGATCGAACTGGACCGACTCGACATCCGCAAGAGGCACGAGCGGCTGATGCCAGGTCATGAAGACGACGCCACGGCGTCCGTCGCTGCGCAACGCCCAGCGAAGCGTGCTCCGGTCGTCGAGTCCCTTCGGCATCGTCTCGGGGAGCGCAGACGGCATGCCCGTCAGCATCCCGCCGAAGTCACGCAGGAACGTATGCTGCTCGCGAAGAAGTCCGAACGCCTCGCGAAGATCGCCTGCTGCGCCGATGGGCGCATGGAAGTCGTAGTCGAACCGCGGCAGGTCGTTCGGATACCCGGTGGCATGCGACTCCTGCCACTGGGTGCCGGGCGGGTTCGCACCGCCCACGAACATGTAGTAGCCCTGCCATGCGGATCCGTTGCCGATCTTCGCGTGGGCGACGGCTGCGATGTCTCGTCCGCTGACTGTGGGGCGGCGGTGATACGCGACGGTCATCCCGCCACCGAGTTCGCACGTCGCCGGCGGGTAGAGCTCGGGCGCGAACCTGCCGTCGGTTCCGCTCTTCTCGGAAGTACGCAGGTCCGCCCCGATCCCGGGGTCGTCCCATACGTGCGAATGGAAGAAGTGCTCACGGAACGACGCGTCCCATCCCGAGTCCGAGTCCACCCAGAATCCGTCGGCATACCCTCCGTACAGCGGGACCACCAGTCCCTTCGGCAGGGCTGCGCTGCCCCAGGCGGTCGACGTGTAGACGGATGCAACGAGCCCGTGGTCTGTCGCGATCCTCTGGAGCATCGCGATGTGGTCCGGCTGATCGTAGAGCTCGTTCTCGAGCTGGATCGCAATGACCCGGTTCTCTCGAGCCAGCACGCCGGACAGATGCGCTCCGAGTTGAGAGAACCAGTCGTCCACCAGGCGCAGGTAGGCGGGATCATTCGTGCGGTGCTGCACGGGCGCCTGCTGGACCCAGTCCGGGAATCCGCCGTTACGAGTTTCGCCGTGACACCACGGACCGATGCGGATGACGACGTCGAGGTCTGCTGCCTCCGCCTCGGCGACGAAGGAGGCGACATCCAGCTGCCCGTCGAAGTCGGCCGGTCCAGGGACGGGCTGATGCCAGAGCCAGAAGACATAGGTCGAGACGGCGGTGATGCCGCCGGCGCGCATCAGGCGAAGCCGTCTGGACCAGTCCGCGCGCGGGACTCTCAGATGGTGCAGCTCCCCGCTCACGGGAAGCACGGGCACGCCGTTGCGCAGCACCCGCCTGCTGGTGATGGTGAAGCGCGGATCTCCGAAGCCCGGGGACGACTCCGGCCTTGGCCACGGGGTTGAGCGGGCGCGCAAGGGCGCGGCGAAGCTGGTCACAGCTGGGACTCCTCGAGTAGAGATGATGCGACGTCCAGAGACGTGAGACGGCAGTCGCCGCCGCGGGACGGATGCGGATGCGGATGCGGATGCAGCGTGTCAGCCCTTCACCGACGAGCCGAGCGACGAGCCCATGAACTGCTTCTGGGTGAACAGGAAGATGACGATCACCGGCAGCAGATACATGATCGCTGCCGCAGCCTGCAGCGTCGGGATTCCGCTGCCGTGCGGATCGACGTAGCCGTTCGCCGTGGCGACCGCGAGCGTGGTGTTGTTGATGTTCAGCAGCAGCGAAGGCGCCAAATAGTCGCCCCACGCCCAGGTGAACGAGAGCAGCGCGCTTGTCAGCAGCGCCGGCTTCGCCAGGGGCAGGAACACCCGAACGTAGATGCGGAACCAACCGGCGCCGTCGATGATGGCCGCGTCCTCGAGCTCCATCGGAATGGCGCTAAAGAACTGACGGAACAAGAAGATGAGGTACGGGGTGCCCGCGATGCCCCAGAGAACCCACGGCCAGTACGTGCCAACGAGCCCGAGGCGCGCGAAGAGCACGTACGTGGGGATGAGCGTCGCGATGGACGGGATCATCATGGTCGCCAAGATGATGGTGAACAACACCTTCTTGCCCGGCGCACGGAACCGCGAGAACGCGAATCCGACGGTGGCGCTGCTGGCCGTCGTGAGGATGCACGTGAGGAGCGACAGGAACAGCGAGTTGCCCGTGTAGGCGAGGAAGTCGATCTTCGTGAACGCTTCGACGAAGTTCGACCACTGCGGGTTCGAGAGGTCGAGCAGCGCCGCAGCGCCTTCGGCCAGCTGCTGCGGACTGGCGAGCGCGGTCAGCACGATCCAGACGAAGGGCACTCCGAAGATCGCCACGCAAACGATCACCAGGATGTATACCCAGACGGACGCCTTCTGCCCGGTGGCCGCATCTCCCCCGCGATCCTTGCGGTGCTTCTCCGGCACGACGATCGCGCGCGTGGCCGGGGGGCGTTCGGTGGTGGTGGTCATGACGGACTCACTTCTCGTCGACGTCGGTGTCGACCTGGTAGAAGACGAAACGCCTGCTGGCGCGCTGCAGGATCAGGGTCAGCGAGAGCACGATCACGAAGAAGATCCACAACATCGCCGACCCGAACCCGAACCGGTGGTTGAAGAAGAACTCGTTGTACACCTCGACCATGTACATGGTCGAGGAGGTCGGCACGTTCGAGGACTGGGACACCGTGCTCGTCTCGGCGAGCAGCAGCGGCTGGACGAGCACCTGCAGCGACGCGATGATGCCCGTGATCACCTGGAAGTACAGCATCGGCGAGATCAGCGGAACGGTGACGTTCCAGATCGTGCGCCAGGTCCCCGCTCCGTCGAGGCGTGCCGCCTCCTCGAGCTCGGCGGGGACATCCTGCAACGCTGCCAGCGAGATGATCATGCCGCCGCCCAACCCCCAGAGCGTCATGATGAGGAGCGCGTAGAAGGCGTAGGGATCGGCCAGCCAGGTCACCGGGTGGATGCCGAAGATCGCAAGGATGCCGTTGAGCAGGCCGGCATCCCGGTTGAAGATGAGCCGCCACATGATGGCGACGGCGACGACGGGGACGACGGACGGCACGAAGAAGATGGCCCGCACCACACCGCGCGCACGGATGCGCCGGTTCACGAGGATCGCGAGAACCAGCCCGCCGGCGACGGACAGCGGTACGACGAGGATCGTGTAACCGAATGTGCGGAGCAGGCTCGCCCACACGTCCGGGCTCTCCGTGAAGATCTCGACGTAGTTGCTGAAGCCGACGAATCGCCACAGAGGAGAGGCCCCGTCGTAGTTGGTGAAGCTCACCGCAAGGGCGTAGACGATCGGCGCGAACGTGAGGAGCACGAAGCCGAACATCCACGGCGAGATGAACAGGTAGAACGTCCCCGCCCTGTAGCGCTTCCACCCGCGACCGCGAGAGCTCGTTCGAGCCCCCGCGGTCGCGTTGGCTGTGATGGCTGTCATCCCAGCTGGTCCTTGCCCTGTGCCAGAAGCACGTTCATCTGTTTCTGCACGGACTGCGCGATTTGCTCAGCCGTTTGCGATCCCTGGATTCCGGCCTGCAGCGCCTTGTCCAGGTCGCCATTCCAGGCAGTGCCGTCGATATACGGCGAGTCCTGCCCGGGCTTGACGTAGGTGACCTCCTCTTTCGCCAGGGCGATCGCCTGCTTCTGGTACGGCTCGTCGGCCGGGATGTACTTCCAGAGCGACGTCAGCGCCGGCAAACCCCATCCGCTCTTCGCCCGATCGATAGCGGGCTGACCGCCCATGAAGTATTCGATGACACTCCATGCGCCATCCTTGTTCTTCGATGCGGAGGGGATCCAGCCGCCGACGGCGCCGAGCACCGGACTGATGCGCTTGCCGAATGTCGGCGCAGGCGCAAGCGATGCCGTCTTGCCGACTGTCGCACCGTCGGTGGCTTGGAAGTTCGCGCCGAACCAGAAGCCGTCCTTCGTCATCGCCATCTTGCCTGCCACGAATGTGGGGGCGTCCTGCCCGTCGGTGAGCGGGTTCAGCGAGGTCGGCCCGAGGCCTGCCTTGCCGTAGTCGATCAGCCACTGGATCGCCCTGATGCCTTCGGGGGTGTCCAGCTGCGCTTTCGTCAGGCTGTCATTGAACAGCTGACCGCCCTGCTGCTCGATCATGTTCGCCACGATGCCGCTAACGCCCCACTGCCACTCGATGCCGAGCGGCATCAAGATTCCGCCCGCTTTCAGCTTCTTCGCTGTGTCGAGGAGGTCGTCCCAGCTCGCCGGCGTCGACGTGCTCAGCGGCGTGACGCCCGCCTGCGTGAACATGGCCTCGTTCTGCCAGATCGTGTTGTCGGGGCTGAAGTCCTTGATGAGGCCGTAGCGCTTGCCCGATCCGAGCTTCTTTCCGTCCCAGCGCCAGAGGTCGTTCACCGCCTCGAGGTCGGCGGCGTGGATAACCTTGCTCTTCGCGATGTAGTCGTCGAGCGGCGACGCGAGCTGGCGGGCGAACAGGTTCGCGCTCGGGCTTCCGCGCACGACGTCCGGCGGGTTGCCCGCGGTCAGCATGGCATTCAGGCGGTTCTGGTCGAACTCGATGAACTTGATCGTGATGCCGGGGTTCTTCTTCTCGAAGTCCTTGATGTATGCCGGCGTGAATTCGGCGCTCTGCCACATGACGGTGACGGTGCTCTTGCCTCCTGAGCCGCCCGAACCGCCTGCCGTGCAGCCGGCCAGCGTCGAGCCGAACGCGACGGCTCCCGCCGCGAGCAGCGATCCGCGCAGTACGGATCGGCGTGTGATTTCTGTTGCCACTGTGATGCACCCTTCTCGTTCTTCAGTGAACATGTGCGTTGCATGGGTGAATTGCGGATGTCGGAAGCGCCTTCCGGAAAGAAGCCGCGATCGACCTGGATGATTCGGCCGCTCGCGCGGCGCGCTCCATGGCACGGAGGACGCCACGGCCGCGCACGTCAGGATGCGCCATCGTCTCTACCTCTCTGTAGGAGCTGCGCGTCGACCCACGTGCTGGGCCGACTGCCTAAGACCGGTTACAGTTGTGAGGAGGAACCTCCTAAAACCGGTCTCAGGTGGAGACCATAAGACCCGCCTCCGGAGGCTGTCAAGCGGAGGCGCGAGATGTCGGAGCATCGGATCGACGGCCGCGACCGTATGGTGATGCGGGAGATGCGGCTCTCGGTCGAGCACCGAGCGCCGGATTCGTACTGGGGAGCAGGAATGAGTGCAGGGCAGGCATCAGAGGCCGTCGTCATCCCACGGGGTGCCAAGCGGACGACGATCTCCGACGTCGCCAGGGAGGCCGGCGTCTCGAAGGGCACGGTCTCTCGAGTGCTCAACGGGAAGAACTGGGTGGCCGACCCGACTCGGGAAGCCGTGCTGGCCGCGATGGACCGAACGGGATTCGTCGCCAATTCCAGCGCCCGTTCGCTGGCCCTGCGCCGCACCGGCAGCCTCGCGCTGGTACTGGGTGCACCGGCGACCGAGCTGTTCACCGACCCGAACTACGCACTGTTCCTCCAGGTCATCACCGATGAGCTCGCCAGCTTCGACTATTCGCTGGTGTTCATGACCGGCGCGACGAGCGCGGCGAGGACCCGGCTCATCCGGTTCCTCGAAGGCGGGCACGTCGACGGGATGATCTACCTCTCCACCACCGAACCGCGTGCGGACGAATTCATCCAGCTGCTCGAGTCGCACCCGATCCCGGTCATCATGGCCGGGCATCCGTTCCCCGATTCGGATCCGCTGCCGTTCGTGGCCGCTGACGAGGACGAAGGCGGAAAGGTCTTGGGCGCGCACTTCCTCGAGCGCGGATACCGTCGGGTCGGCGTCATCACGACTCACCTGGAGACCTTGGGCTCGAAGCTCCGGCTGCGCGCCTTCACCGACATCGTCGGCGATGTGGTGAGCAAAGACCTGATCGTCGAGGCGAGCGACTACACCGTGAAGGCGGGTGCTGCCGCGATGCGCACGCTGATGGACCGGACGGATCGCCCCGACGCCGTGTACGCCGTATCCGATGTGCTCGCTGCCGGTGCGATCGAGGTGGCCGAGGAGCTCGGGCTTCGTGTGCCCGACGATGTCGCCGTGGCCGGATTCGACGACTCAACGACCGGTCGCACGGTCGTGCCTCCGCTGACGACGGTGCGACAGGACATCTCCGCCATCGCCCGCGAACTGGTCACGCAGGTTCTCGGCGCCGTCGACGGTCGCCCGATCCAGTCGCAGCGGATGCCCGTCACTCTTGTGGTTCGGGAGTCGGCTTAGCCGGCGGAGCCTCGTCCAGGTGCCGCGTCTTCGGTGCTGTTGCCCCCGCGTCGCCGCGTCGCGTTACAGGGCCGCGCAGGCGCCGAGGCCGTCACCGGCGCCTTCCGGCTCCTTCCGCAGTGAAGCCCGCCTCGAGCGCGAACTCGCCGGTGACGCTTCCGCGCCCTGCGACCACGACCGGACCGAGCTGGTCGTCTTCCGGCCAGTAGGCCCGCGACGCCGGCTCGAGCGCGATGGTGTTCACGGAGCGCCACCACGGGAATCCGTCGGTCGCATGGTGCTCCTGCCAGAGGTGCAGGTGCGGCATCAGGTCCGTGTCCCACCTCAAACGCACGAAGGCGCCCGTGTCCGGATCGATGATCTCGGCGTCGCCTGGGCCGGAGACCTCCAGCGAGCGGAATCCGCCGACCCCGCCCTCGTCTCGCGGGAACTGCACGCCCGCATCCTCACCGGCGACGATCACGCGCGAACGCGGTCCGACGACGGCCGGTCCGAGCGCCGGATGCTCCGTCCACGTGAACGAAACCGCGTCGGGCGACAGGTTGGTCACCGTCTGCGTCACGCGCACGGTTCCTCCGTCGATCCGCACGCTCCGCCGCACGCGCAGCGGCACCGTGCGCAGCACGACCTCGTGCGTGCACGACGACGGTCCGGCATCCACGAGACGCCAGATGCGCCATGATGCCTCTCCGTGGAACGGATGCTCCACCCCGCCCACCGAGCGTTCGTCGCCCGAGTGCGGCACGAGGGTGTGCCATCCACCCGGGTACCTGCGATGCCATTCCGTGCTGGATCCCTGCGACAACGGAACGGGATCCCACACCTCGTCCGCCCACGGCGTGACGAGCAAGAACTCGGTGGACGTGAGGCAGTCGACGATGGAGGCGATGCGTGCACCACGAGGGTCGACGCGCACGGAGAGCGCATCGGATCCGATGGTCAGGTGTTCCTGTTCAGGTGCATCCGCCGGCGCAGTCGCGGGGGCGGTGTGATTCATAGAGCCATCGACCCCTGCATGCGGCCCATCCGCGGGGCGAACGTGTTGTGGAAAATGGAGGATGCCGCGCCGAGAGCGCCGGCCTCGCCCTGGAGCACGGAGCGCTCGACGCGCACCTTCCGCGCGGAGTGAGCCGTGGGGACGGCGTTGACCTCCCGCGAGATCTCGGAAACGACCAGCTCCTGAAGCTCGGGCTCGAACACCGGACCGCCGATGACCATGAGCGGCAGGTCGAGCAGGTCGATGAGGGCCACAGCGCCCTGGGCGATCACGGATGCGATCTGCTCGGCGGCCGCCACAGCGTGCGCCTCCCCCTTGCCCACCTCTTCGCACAGCTCCCGATAGGTGGTCGCCGGGCCTGCGTATCCGAGCTCCTTCGCGATCTCCGGAAGCGCCGCAGTCGGGTTGCACTCTCGAACCAGCACGGGACGTCCGTCGTCGTCGGTGCGCCCGACGCGGATGGCGCACAGCTGCCCGAACTCGCCGGCGTTGGAGCTGATCCCGCGATACACATCACCGTTCAGCACGAGGCCGGATCCGATTCCGGTTCCGAAGTACAGGAACACGAAATCGCCCGAGCGCTTCGTGCGGCCGACCCAGCGCTCGCCCACCGCCGCGGCCTCGCCGTCCTTCTGCACGATCACCGGGCATCCGAGCCGCGCTTCGAGCATGTCGCGGAGCGGAACGTTGCGCCAGGACCTTGAGAGCGGCAGCTCCAGCAGCGAGCCGTCCGGCGTGATCGGGCCAGGTGTCGCCACGCCGACGCCGAGGAACGACTCGGGCTCGATGCCCGAGGCATCCACCATGTCGTCGATGCTGTCGCCGATGAGGTCGACCAGCGCATTCGGCGAGACGTCGGCACCGAGGTCGACGACGCGTCGGTCGACCATCCCGCCGTCAAGGTCGGAGAGCACGAAGGTCAGCGATGTCGGGTCAGCGAGCACGCCCGCAGCGTGCGCGGCTTCCGCCCGCAGTCGGACGGTCGTGCGTGGCTTGCCCACCTGTTCGGTTCGCACCTGCTCGCCCTCCACGACGAGGCCGCGGTCGAGCAGCACCCTGAGGATGCGCGACACTGACTGTTGCGTCAGTCCAGTGCGCTCGGCAACCTCCGTACGGCTGATGACGCCGGCCTGGCGGATGGTCTCGATGATCGTGGCCTCGTTGAACGATCCGAGGTCGTACTGGTTCGCCCCGCTCTGAGCCCGCCGATCCGCCTTGCGCGGTCGCACCAGCGGCGACGTCGGGCGAGGCCCTGCTATGGGGCCCTCGGTCACGTGTGTCATGGGGCCTCCAGAGCGCCATCCGGTCGGCGCACCCCCGCCGCCCAGGCGTCGTGCCCCGAGAGTTCGGCCGGGTAACGGGCCGCCGCGCTCTCGTCGATGTCTATACCCCACCCCGGTGCATCGTTGGGCGTCAGCCAGCCGTCCTCGATACGAAGAGTACCCGGGAAGACCTCGTGCGTTGCCTCGTTGTAGACGTGGCCCTCCTGGATGCCGAACGCCGGCGATATGACATCGAGCGCCACGTTCGCGGCCGCGCCGATCGGCGAGGTGTCCCCTGGGCCGTGCCAGGCCGTGCGGATGCCGTTCGCCTCCGCCAGATCCGCGAGTTTGCGGCCCGCGGTGAGCCCTCCGATGTCGGAGACGTGGCTGCGGATGAGGTCGACGCCCTTGTTCTGGATGAGCCGCGCGGCATCCTGGAACGACGTGGTCAACTCGCCGACCGCGATCGGGATGGGGCTCGCCGCCCGAACCTCCGGGAGGCGGTCCCAGTGCTCGGGCGGCAGCACGTCCTCCAGGAAGAACAGGCGGTACGGCTCGAGCGCACGGGCGAGCCAGACCGCGTCCTTCGGCGTGAGCCTCGAGTGCACGTCGTGCAGCAGCTCGATGTTGTCGGGCAGACGATCGCGTGCGGCCTCGAAGAGCGCCGGCGTGCGCCGCAGGTAGTCGCGGGCGCTCCAGCCGTTGCGGTAGGGCGCATCCGGATACTCGGTCGGCATCGCCGGTGCGCCGTATCCGCCGCCGCCCGGGGTCGACACCTGCAGCCGCACGTAGCGCTGGCCGCGATCGATCAGGCGTTCTGCGCTGTCGAGGGCCTCATCGATCGTTCGGCCGTCTGCATGCAGGTAGGTGTCGGCCGCAGCGCGCACCTTGCCGCCCAGCAGTTCGTGCACCGGCATTCCGGCACGCTTGCCCGCGATGTCCCAGAGCGCCTGGTCCACACCGGAGATGGCGTTGTTCGTGACCGGGCCCCCGCGCCAGTATCCCGTGAACCCGATGAGACGCGTCAGATCTCCGATGTCACCCGGGTACCGCCCGATGAGCAGTCGCGCGACGTGATCGTCGATGAACGAGCGCACCGCCATCCAGCGCTGGGTGAAGGTGGCGCAGCCGAGGCCGTAGAGGCCGGGCTCGTTCGTGTCGATCCGCACGACGACGAGGGCGGTGCCCTCCGGCGCGGTGACGATCGCGCGAACGGAGGTGATGCGCAGATCCGTGCGGGGGCGCCAGGGGTTCTCGAAGGTGTTCATCGTCTCTTTCGTGTTCATGCCGTCAGCGGAATATCCGCCGGCAGGTCCCGCGTCTCCAGGTCGAGCAGGTGCTGCGCCCGGAATCCGATCAGGCGTTCCGCGTCCGTCAGGTCCATCGGCACCTCGCGTTCGACGAAGCGCTTGTGCCGAGGCACGTCGGGTGCGAGGGCGTCCAGAACGTCCTCCGTGCGATACGGGATGCTCGTTGTCGGGGCCGCGAGATAGAACGCGTTCGCGCCGCGGGCATCCGTTTCCAGACCGAGCTCGATCGCGCGCGCGGCGTCCCTCACATCGAGATACGCCCACGCCTCGGTGAGTCCGGGCCGTGGGTCCGCCGTCAGCTGCGCAGCAACGGCCGTCAGCGCAGCCATCGTGTTCACGTGCGGGAACCGCAGGGTCACGATGTCGACTCCCCACCGTCGATTGACCATGTGCGACGCGTTCTCGTCGTTCAGCTTCGACAGCGAGTACCAGTCGGAGACGTCGGCGGGGATGTCCGTGTCGAGCGGGAAGTACGGCGGGCGGGCATCCCGGTCGACGCCCTGCGGCAGGCCGTATCGGTTGATGCTGCCGGCGACGACGGCCCTGCGCACACCGCGCTGCGCCGCCTGCGTGAGCACGTTGAAGGTGGAGATGACGTTGGTCGCGTAGACGTCGTACGGCGAGCCGGCGTCGCGGTGTGGAAGGGCAGCAAGGTGCACGACCAGTTCGACATCGGCGAGCGCCGCCGCGACATCCCGCTCCGAGCGGGTGTCTCCGTGCACGACCCGATCCGCGCCGTCCACGGCCTGCCCCGGCTGGCACAGAGCGGTGACGAGGGCTCCCTGCTCCGCGAGGTGCCGGGTCGTCACGCTGCCGATGCGCCCAGCAGCTCCTGTCACCAGCACACGCCTGCCGTCGATCTGCGTCATCCCTTGAGTCCTCCTGCCGCACTGACCCCGCGCAGGAACTGCTTCTGGAAGATGACGAACAGCACCACGGGAATGATGATCGTCAGGAACACGGCGGCCATCTGCACCGCGAACGGCAGTGTCGTCCCGTTGCCGAAGTTGCCCAGCGTCACCGATACCGGCTGCAGACTCGGATTCGTCAGAACCAGCATCGGCCAGAGGTAGTCCTTCCACGACGCGATGATCGTGAGCAGCGTCACCACGCCGAGGATCGGCCGCGACAGCGGGATCACCACCGTCGTGAACACGCGGATGGCGCTCGCGCCATCGATCCGCGCCGCCTCGATGAGCTCGCGCGGGATCGAGTCGAAGAACCGCTTCAGCACAACCACATTGAAAGCACTCGCACCCGCCGGAAGCCATACCCCCCAGAAGGTGTTGAGCAGGCTGACATTCAGCACCGGCATGCTCAGGATCGTGAGATACAGCGGCACCAGGCTGATCACGCCGGGGAGGAAGAGCGTCGCGAGTATCGCTCCGGAGAGGATCGGGCTCCACTTCGGCCGCAGCACGCTGAGCAGGTAGGCGGCCGTCGCACTGACGAACAGCGTCGCGACGGTGCAGCCCACGGCGACGAGCACCGTGTTGCCGAGCGATGCCCCGATCTGCGCGCCGTTCCACGCCAGCGGCAGGTTCCCCCACTGCAGTGGCGTCGTCCAGATGCCCATCGGGTTGCTGATGATGGCCTGGCTGTTCGCGACGGATGCCCGAGCAGACCACGCGATCGGCCCCAGCCCGGCAACCAGCAGGCCGATGAACATCACGACCTGCAGGATCCACATGCTCGCGATCACGACCGGACGCTTGCGGTCGGCGGAGGAGATGGCCCCGCGCTCCTTGACCTCCTGCTGCCGCCGGCGGCGCCTGCGCGGCGCTTCCGCTTCGATCGTCTCCAGTTCGGCCGGCGCGATGACAATGCTCTGACCTGCTGCACTCATGACGGGCTCCAACGCTTGGTGATGAAGTGGTAGACGATCGAGAGCACGCACAGGAAGAGCGCGAGGATCACGCTGAGAGCCGTGGCCGCGCCGTAGTCGCCGTTGACGAACGCGTAGTTGTAGATCTTGAGCATGATCGTCTGCGTGGCGTTGTTCGGTCCGCCCCCTGTGAAGAGGAACGGCTCGGTGAACAGCTGGAACGTGCCGATCAGCTGCAGCAGCATCATGATGAAGATCACGCCCCGCAGCTGCGGGATCGTGATGTGCCACAGGCGCGACCAGATGCCTGCGCCGTCGATCTCGGCGGCCTCGTACAGCTCGGAGCTGATGCCGCCGATCGCCGCGATGTAGATGATCGCCGTCGCTCCGGCGCCTGCCCACGTCGTGTAGAGCACCAGGGACGGCATGGCCATGGCTTCGGAGTTCAGCCACGGATACGGTCCGAGCCCGATCCATCCGAGCATGCTGTTGAAGATGCCGTCGCTGGAGGGGTCGTAGAAGAACTTCCAGAGCAGGATGCCGGCCACCGGCGGCACGACGGCCGGCAGGTAGGCGAGCAGGTTGTACATCCATCCGAAGCGCCGCAGTTCGTTGACGAACACGGCGATCAGGATGGGCACCGGGAACCCGAACACCAGCCCGAGCAGGGCGTAGTACCCGGTGTTGAGCGCGGCCTGGGGCAGGCCGGGATCGGTGAGCACGTACGTGAAGTTGTTCAGCCCGACCCAGAGCGCTGGCCCGACGAGGTTCGTCTTCTCCACGCTCATGAGCACGCCGCGCACGACGGGACCCCAGCTGAAGTACAGGAAGATCAGCACCACCGGAATCGCGAAGAGCACGGCGGTCAGACCGCCGGAGCGGTACCACCGCACCACTCCGCGGCCGCGTTGCGGCTTCAGCCGCGGGACATCGACAAAGACAGTTCGAGACATTCGTTCGTCCGTAACCGTGCAGGTGGGCGGGCCGGTGCGACCGGGCCCGCCCACCCGCACTGGCTCAGCGCTGCTGCGCGAGCGTCCGGTTGATGGTCGTGGCGGCAGTCGAGACCAGCGACTTGATGTCGGCGTTCTGATCCGTCAGCACTTTCTGCACCACGGGATCGAGCGTTGCGTAGGTGTCCTGGGCGTCCGCGGGCTCAGGGACGAGCGGCAGCGTCGATGCGGTGTATCCCTTGAACTGGTCGAGGGGCACGTTGATCTGATCCTTGATCCAGCCCATGTACCGGTCGTAGACCTTCTGGGTCACCGGCGGCAGTCCCGGTGTTCCTACCGCGGAGCCGTCGGCTCCCGATGCCTTGGCGTTCGCGATGGCGAGATCCTTGTCGAAGTACTGCTGGAAGTTCATGAACTTCACCCACTTCGCCGCGGCGAGCAGCTGGTTCGGTGACGCCTTCGCGTTGAACATGGCGATCGTGCCGCCGGTGAGCGTTCCGTTGGTGCCGTTGGCCTGCGGCAGGGCACCCTCGCCGAAGTCGTCCGGGTTCATGCCGTAGAGGTGCACAGCCTGGTTGTAGATGTCCGGTGCCTGGAGCACCATGCCGATCTTGCCGGCGGAGAACGCCTTGCGGATGTCGTCCTGGTTGTACAGGAACTGGCTGCCCATCGAACCATCGGTCCAGCGCATGTCGTGCAGCGCCTGCAGGGCCTCCTCGGTCTGCGCACCCATGGTCGACTTCTTGCCGGCCTTGTCGGTGACGGTTCCGCCCATGCTGTAGGTCATGGTGGTGAGCATCCAGCCGCCCGTGTTATTGGTCGTCAACTGGGCGTAACCGGCGACGTTCGGCACCTTGTCGTGGATCGCCTTGGCATCCTGACGCACCTCGTCCCACGTCGTCGGCGGTTTGTTCGGGTCGAGACCCGCTTCGGTGAAGATCTTGCGGTTGTAGGCGATCCCGACCGAGAACAGGCCGTAAGGAATCGTGTAGACGTCGCCCTTGTCGTCCTGAACGTTCTTCAGAGCGAGCGGGTTGAGATCCTGCAGCAGACCGATCTGCTTCAGGTAGGGCGTCATGTTCGGCAGCTGCCCGTTGGCGATGAGCTGCTTGCTGTAGGTGAGCGACACGTTCATCGTGTCGGGCAGGGTGCCGCCGGCGAGCTTCGCCTGGAACGACTGCGCCTGCCAGTACTCCGTGGTCGGCTTGACCGTGATGTTCGGGTACATCTTCTCGAACTGGTCGACCTGCTTCAGGAAGTTGGCGCGGTCGGCCTTCTTGTCCGCCGTCGGCTCGTCGCCGACGGTGATGGTGACCTTCGCCTTGGGGTCGGCCTTGCTCTGGTCGGCGGCATTGCCGGTGCCCGAACTCGTGCATCCGGTCAGCGCCGCGATCGTGCTGATGGAGGCGATCAGCACAGCGACCTTGACTGCTCGTTTCTTCATTGAAACTCCTGGGTTGTGGGATTGGTGCGTTGCATGGTCCGCCGGGGATGGGTCGCGTTCCGGCGTTGTCCGAAAATATAAAACCAAGAGTGTTATTAAATCAAGGGCTTGTTTTCGGACGACGGATGACGACTGCCGACGCGCACGGAAGAGCCGGCCACCGATGACGCGGTGACCGGCTCTCGACAGGGGCGGATTACTGCTGGTTCCCCTGGTCGCCCTGGTCGCCCTGGTTCCCCTGGCTCCCCTGGTTCCCCTGGTCGCCGGAGCCGCCCTTGTCGGAGACGACGTAGTTCGCTCCTGCGACGATCGGGAACTGGATGGCCCCGGTCGTCTTGTCCACCGTGAACGGAACCGGCTTTCCCTTGCCGTCGACGCGCACGACGATCGACTTGGCGTTCCACTTCGTGTTCATCGCCGTGATGGTCGACATCGTCTTCCCGTCGGCAGCCGTGTAGGTGTAGGCGGCACCGCGCTGGGCGACCGGAAACACCTGTGCCGAGACGGAAGACGACACCGTCGTGGATTTCTCGCCCGTCGCCGTCGTGTGCACCAGGATGCCCGTCCCGCCCACGAAGGCCGGGACCTTCCCGAAGGGCTGCGCGTAGTCGTGAATGGTGGTCGGACCGGTGAACCGCTCCCCTGTCTCGATGTCCATCCACTGACCGGCTGGCAGATACACGTCACGAGCCATCGCCGTCCCGGTGTCGCTGCCGTATAACGGAGCCACGAGCAACGACGGACCCATCATCCACTCGTACTGCTTCGCGCTGTACGACACGAGGTCGTACGTGTTCGTGTCGGTCGGATAGGCGATCGGCAGCGGAGTCGCCGTGGACGGATACCCCGTTCGCCACGAGTCGACGGCGGCCGAATAGATGTACGGCTGGTACTCGGCGTGCCACTGGGCGGCCTTGACCGTTGCGGCCCGCAGGGACTCGTCGCTCATCCTCCACGGCTCGTTGCCGAAGGACATGGCGGGCGAGACGGCGGCCATCATCGCGTTGCGGGTGAGATACTTCTGCTTGTCGGCATTGGTCTCCAGGTCGCTCATCGGCCGTCCGCCGACGATGTCCGGATAGAAGTTCGCCTCGCCGCTCGCGGCGAACGCGAGGCCGTTGACGACGGTGCGGTCGCGATCCTTCGGACCCTGGTTGTAGTCGGTGTCGTTCTCGCGCAGGATCGACCCCGGCACCGAGTAGGCGCTGTTGCGCACCATGACCTGCTCGCCGGCCTTCACGAGCGCCTCGTCGATGGCGTTGACCAGGGCGTTGTCGGCGAAGTCGTTCGCCGTCGCGTCGAACATGTGGTCTTCCTTGAAGCCCTGCGCTCCCCACAGCTCCTCGTTCTGCACGAACCACTCGACCGCCGCCGGGTTGTCGGGATCGACGAGGTATACGCGTCCGCTCGGGAACGAGATGGTCGAGAACGTGCGGGGAGTGCCATCCGCATTCTTGATGAAGTAGCCCTTGTCGAGGCCCTCCTGCACCCACGGACCGTCCTTCGCCGGGTCGTACGTGCCGCCGGCGGACGGGAGCGCGGGGAACGACTGCCGCAGGCCGAGGATGAGGTTGATGCCCCGGTCGGAGAAGAACGCCTTGTAGGCATCCGGATCCGGATACTTCGATCCCCACATGCCGAAGCTCGACGTGGTGCCCTGCGCGTCGCCGACGTAAGGCCAGAAGCCGGATCCGGTGACGGCCCAGCTGATCGGATACCCCTCGTCGAGGTACTTCTGCACGGAGGCCTCGATGGTCTGCTGGTTCGTGTTGTATGCGAGCGCGCCGTACGACTCGTAGCCGACGCCGAAGAAGTTGTAGTCCGGCTTCGCATCCGGATATCCGGCGGCGTGCCGCGCGTTCGAGTACGCCTTGTAGACGGTGGCCATGTCGCCGAAGAAGTAGTCGAGGGAGGCCATCGACGTGCCCGTGACGCCGAGGAGCGTCGCCGAGTCGTCGATCTGCACGGCGAGGTGGCCGTTGTCGAACGCGACCTGCCCGAATCCGCGATCCGGGAAGACCGTGAAGTTCGAGACGAACCGCATGCTCGTCGTCGCCGACGAGGTCTGGGCGTAGAAGTCGAGGTTCTTGATGCCGTAGACGTTGAGGTCGCTGCTCGTGCCGCCCAGATCGCCGAGACCGTAGGCCGGGTTCATCCCGCCCGCGAGCTGTGCGCGGATGACGCTGGACTTTCCGTCATCGGGCGTGACGGAGAGCTTCGCGGTGTCGGCGTCGGCGGCGACGTGCACGGTGGCCGTCCGACCGTTGGAGAACAGCACGGAGAAGGTCACGCCCTTCGCATCGGCTCCCTTCACCGATGCCGACACTGCGCTGCACAACTCCGTGGAGTTCAAGCCGAGCACGAGCCCCGTCGTCTGGTTCGCGCCGGCGACCTGCTTGCCATTGCGCTCGAACGAGTAGCGGAATCCGTCACGGTCGACGTTCATCGCCCACTTCGTCGTCTCGACGCGGGCGGTTGAGCCTTCCTGCTTCAACGCGTAGCCGCCGAAGCGCTGCATGGATGTCTTGGCGGGCGCCGCCGGCGTGGTGACCGTGTCGCAGGCGGGCCCGGTCGGCGTCAGCCGCAGGGCGTCTGCCCGCGTGATCGCGCCGAGTGCCGTATTCGTCACGGCCTGACCGGTACTGGCCGTGACGGTGAAGGTGAAGGCCGACCCCGAATCGATCTGGGCTGTCCCGAGAGTCGTCCACCCGCCTCCGCCCTTGCTCTGATCGAAGTCCAGCGCTCCCCCGGTCTGGCCTGACCACGAGTAGCCGACGTGCCTGCCGTTGTCCGTCGAGCTCTGGTAGTAGACGGCGACGGTGTAGCGCCCCGTGGTGGGCACGCTCGTCGTCCAGGTCGCTGTGTCGCCTGCCGTGCGGCTATAGCGAGGCTGGATTCCGCCGTAGCTCGCATCCCGCGCGGTCGCCCACGTGCCGTTCTCCGTGTACCCGGTCGAATGCGTCGTGAGGAGTACGGCGTCGTCGGATGCCGCAGCGGCCGGTGCAGCCGAGACGGCTATCGCCGGCACTGCTGCCAGCACCCCAGCGATCAGGAGGGCGAGGCGCGTGCGCCCCCGCCCTCGCGATAGGCGTTTCTTCATGGTGCTCCTTACTCGTCGTTGCGTATGAGCGCTCTGCCCTGTGGTGCTCGGAGTGCGCGGGATCCGCGCGGTGAAGTCAGTAGCTGCGAAGGGAGACGATCCTGGCCTGCTGGGCGCCGTTCGTCGCGAGAATGCGCACCCGCATCGCGCGCGTGCTCACGGGCTCGATCGCATGCCGGCGGTGCCGGCGACGGTTGTCGCGCACGGTGACGACCTCACGCCATCCGTCGCCGTCGAGCACGTCGACGGCATAGTCGCGGGCGAGCTCAGGGAAGATCCGATCGGGCGTGCGGTGGTGGTGCAGGGTGTTCAGCTCGACGTCGACGTCGTCG
Source organism: Planctomonas sp. JC2975 (assembly GCF_012985205.1). Lineage (NCBI taxonomy): Bacteria > Bacillati > Actinomycetota > Actinomycetes > Micrococcales > Microbacteriaceae > Planctomonas > Planctomonas sp. JC2975. Next base: position 353,135 of record NZ_JABEKS010000003.1, read on the forward strand.
TCGAACACGAGGTCGACGGTGTCGATCGTCTGCTGCGCATCCCAGTCGAGTCGAAGCCACTCCGCCTCTGCGAAGTCGCTGGGCTCGGAGACCCAGAGCTGCGGCCCGCCATACGGCCGTTGGTATCCGCCCACCGCCTTCTCCGGCGCGAAGGCCTCGGTCGGGGGGCTCAGGCGAATCCGGGCGCTCGTGCCGCGCAGCGGTCTGGCGGGCCAAGCGACGACGGGCTCCGCCGTCTCGACGGCGACGTTCGCGTCGCCGTCCGCGCCCGGCTTGTGCGGCAGCGCGAGCACCCCCGGCACCTGCGCGACCCGGGCGTGCACCTCGACGCCTTCCGCAGAGCCGAGCACCAGGACCAGGTTCTCGGGTCGTTCCGGCCGCCACTGCACGGGGATGCTCACCCACTGCGGCGCATCCGCTCCTGCAACGTCGACGGTGAGCTCGCGCTCGAGAACGACCGGGACCCAGTTCTGCGGCTTGCCGGTCGTCCAGAGCGACACATCGAGCGTCATGTCCCGGGGTACGCTGAGCAGCACGTCCGCCTCCTCGATCGCCGGGTCGACGGGGAGGACGAGTGCGAGATCGGCGTCCAGAGGGATCATGGCGCACTCGGCGTGCGGACTCACCGCATCCGGATCGACGTCTCGCAGCCTGCTTGATGCCGTCACCCGTGCCGTGCGTGCCTTGTCGAGCGGGTCGGTGTTCACGACACCGAACACCGAGGCGTCCTGCTTCAGCAGCAGCTGCCTGAGCTCGTCGGCGTGCGAGTCCGCGAGCCTGCGAGGGCTCACCCCGAGGTCGAGCGCGAGCGCTCCGGCCGTCCCGATGACCTCCCCGCCCACGGCGCACGTCGCCATGACGCGACTGGATCCGAATGCGACGTGCGAGGCTGAGATGTCCCGCCCCGCGAACATCAGGTTGGCGACGGTGCGGGAGTAGTAGCTGCGGAACGGGATGCCGTAGATGCCGTCCGAATAGCGCTGGTGCGCCCCGGCTTCCTTCGCGTACATGCCCTCGACCGGATGCAGGTCGATGGACCATCCCCCGAAGCCCACCGCGTCGGGGAACTCGGTCTGATCGAGGATGTCGTTCTGCGTGAGCACGTGGTCGCCGAGGAACCGGCGGTACTCGCGCTTGCCCGGCATCGATCCCACCCACTCGAGGTCGAGGGTGTCGGCATCGAACCTGCCCGAGTTCTTGATGTAGTCCCAGACGCCGAAGATGACCGAGCGCAGCTCGTCCCTGATCCGTTCGTTGTCCTGCACGATGTCGAGCTCGCCGCCCCACTCGATCCACCAGTAGTGCGCGCCGGTGTCGCCGCTTCGGATCACGCGCGACACAGGGATGGGTGTCTGCGTGATGTCCTTGGTGGACTCCGGCGGAACGAACTCGACCGGATGCCCGGCATCCTTCGTGTAGAAGAGCAGGGTGGATCCGAGGAACTCGCGGTCGGCCGACTCCGGCGCCCATTCCTCGCCGTACTCCTCGCGCGCCTCCCGGCCGAGCCGGTACTCGGCGCCCGCAAGGTGCCCGATCAGTCCGTCGCCCGTGCAGTCGAAGAAGAGCGGACTCACGAAAGTGGTCTCGATCTCAGAGCCCATGGTCCAGCCACGAGCGCTGACGATGACCGGATGCCCGTCCGCCTCGCCCATGACGATGTCGCGAACGTCGGTGTTCAGGAACAGCCGGATGTTCGGCTCGGCACGCACAGCGTCGAGCACGACCTCGTCCCAGTGGATGGGATTGCCGTCCGGGTTGCGGTACTGGTTCTCGACGTAGAGCTCACCGATCACGCCCGTCTCCCGCGCGAATCGCTGCACGCCGTGGGCTGTCGCTCCGACGACCCACACCCGCACCTCGGACGACGAGTTGCCGCCGAGAACCGGACGGTTCCCGACGAGCGCGACTGACTTGCCGAGGCGCGCGGCACTGATCGCCGCGCTGACACCCGCCAATCCGCCGCCGATGATGGTGATGTCGTGCTCTACGGTCTGCTGGTACATGACTTCCTGATCGAGGATCGCGATGGGATGCGGCAGCCGGCCGTCCGGCGCCGCCTGCTGAGACGAGGCGGTCGGGTGGTGCCGCACCGACGTGACGCGACACCACCCCGCTGCACGGACTACGCCGACATGAGCTGCTGCACCGCCTGACCGGCCTGCTTCATGGCATCCTTCGGCGATGCACTACCGATGAGGACGGCCTGAACCTGGTTGGCGATCTCGGTCTCCATCTGCGCGTATTGCGGGAACTTCCAGAGCGGCTCGGCTGCCGCGTTGACCGTGACCCGCTTCGAGAAGTCGCTGATGAACGTGTCCTTCTCGATCTCGCTCGAGCCCAGGGCCGCCTTCGTGGTCGGCGGAAGGCCGAGCTTCGAGAAGTAGTCGAGCGTCTGCGTCGTGTCACTGGTCAGCCACTGCGCGAACTGCCCGGCCGTGTCTGCGCCGTCACCGTCCACAACAGTGACCAGGTGACCCCACAGCACCTCGACAGGGGTGTCGCCCTTTGTCAGCACCGGCCGTGCCATGGAGGACATCTTGTCGGCGAGGTTCTTGTCGGGAGACGACGCGACGACACCCGCCTTGCCGACGGGAGCATCGTCGTAGATCGCCGTCTTGCCCTGGGCGAAGAGCGTGCGCGCAGCCGCACGGTCGACGTCCGGCGCGATGAGCCCGTCGTCGTAGAGCTTCTTGTACCAGGTGACGGCCTTCACGGATGCCGCGTCGCCGATCGTGCACTTCTTGCCGTCGATGAGGGGCGAGCCGAAGGTCTGCATCCACACGAGGATGTCCTTCAGCTGGGCAGCCTTCGTCGAGGCCGCATACGGAATGAGCCCGCCGCCGAGCGCCTTCAGCGACCGCAGCTGATCCTCGAAGGCGTCGATGGTCGTCGCCGGAGTGGTGATGCCCGCCTTCTGCAGCAGTTCGGAGTTGGTGATCAGCCCGATTGCCGCGATGGTCCACGGGAGGCCGATCTGCTTTCCGTCGACCTGGCCAGCCTTGAGCGCGGCCTCGGTGTAGCCGCGGCCGGTCGCGAGGCCCGACAGGTCGCGCAGCTTGCCGAGTGCCGCGAATCCGGACGCCCAAGCGACGTCGAGCTGAGCCGCACCGGCGAACTGTCCCCCGCGCACCTGCAGGGTGAGCTGGTTCAGGTAGTCGTTGTAGTCGTAGCTCGGCGTCTTGACGGTGACGCCCTTCTTCTGGCCGAACGAATCGACCGCGGCGCCGAGGGTCGGCTTCGTCGCCGCCTCCGACATCCCCCACGATGCGAACGAGAAGTCGGTCGCCTTGCCTGCGGTCGGCGAGCGGCCGGCGGAGGCGCCGTTGCCGTCCGAGCTGCAGCCCGCCACCGTTCCCGCGATCGCCAGGCCGCCGAGACCGACGGCGGCGAAGCGGAAGACGTCACGTCTGCTGATGTCCTTGGTCATGATTCTCCTTCGAATGGAATGTGTGGTGCTGGTGTTTCTCTGGTGGTCCTGCGAGGCCGGGATGCGCCTCGAGACGGGCTTCAGCCCTTGACGGCGCCGGCGGTGACGCCGCCGACGAGGAAGCGCTGCAGTGCGATGAACGCGACGCTGACTGGCACGGAGACGAGGAGGGACGCCGCCATCAGCGCGGGCCATGCGGTGCTCGACTCGGTGATGAACATGTTCACGAGCCCGGGCGGGAGCGTCTGCTTGTCCGGTCCTGCCAACGTCAGCGCGAACATGAAGTCGTTCCAGCCGCGCACGAAGGCGAAGAGCCCTGCTGCCACGAGCCCTGGCGCGGCGAGCGGCAGGATCACGGAGTGGAACGTGCGCCACGGGCCGGCCCCGTCGATCTTCGCCGCCTCGATCAGGTCGTCAGGCAGGGCGTCGAAGAATCCCTTCAGCATCCACACGCAGAGCGGAAGCGTGAACGTCGTGAACGACAGGATGAGCGCGAAGTACGTGTTGAGCAGGTGGAACTGCGCGAACACCACGTACAGCGTCACCAGCAGCAGCGCCTGAGGGAACATCTGGCTGGAGAGCACGAAGTACATCAGCGACTTGCGGCCGCGGAATCGGAACTTCGAGAACGCGTAGCCCATGTACATGGAGATGGCCACAGACAGCACCGCGGTGATGACGGAGACGATCACGCTGTTCTGCAGGTACCGGAAGATCGCCGGCGTTCGGAAGATCGTGGCGAAGTTGTCGAACGTGATCTGCGTGGGGAACAGCCGGGGCGGATAACTGAATGCCTGCGTGTTCGGCGTCAGCGAGGTGACGACCAGCCAGTACAGCGGAAGGAACGCGAAGAGCACGAGCACGGCCAGCGCGATCCAGGTCCCCCAGCGCGGGCGACGCCGGCTGCGGGTGCGTGTCTTCCCGGCCGAGTGCGCGGTCTCCACGCCCGTCGCCTCCACGTCGAGCGCCGTCATCGTGCCTTCTCCTTCTTCTCGCCGCGCTCGCTGAACGTCACGTAGACGACGACCAGCACCATCAGAAGCACCATCCACAGCAGGCCGAGAGCACCGGCGTGGCCGAGGTCGTATCCCTTGAACGCGGTGTCGTACACCTGGGTCGCGAAGGTCTGGGTCGTGCCGGCTGGCCCGCCGCCGGTGAGCACGAAGATCGTGTCGAAGTGCTGGAAGTTCCAGATCAACTCGAGCAGCACGACAAGACCGGCGACGCCGCTGATGTGCGGCCAGGTCACGGTGAAGAACCGGCGGATCGTCCCCGCGCCGTCCATGGCGGCTGCCTCGTGCAGCTCGCCGGGAACCGTCTGGAGGCCGGCCAGGATCATGACCATCATCCAGGGGAACGAGTTCCACGACTTGGCGATGATCAGGGCACCGCGCGCCGTCCCCGTGTTGAACAACCAGGCGATCGGATGGTCGATGATGTGCAGCTCCTGGAGCACGCCATTCAGCACGCCGTAGTTGGCGTCGAAGATCCACATCCACAGGAACGAGACCACGACACCGGGGACGAGCCACGGGATGAGGAACGCGCCGCGCAAGACGGTGCGTCCGCGGAATCGTTGGTTGAGCACCAGCGCCAATGCCATCCCCAGCAGGAACGACAGCACCGTCGATCCGACGGTGAAGATCAGCGTCTGACTGAACAGCTGGCCGAAGTCGTCCTTCAGCACGTCCATGATGTTCGCGAAGCCGACGAACGTCGTCCCTGGGTAGAGCAGGCTCTCCTTGAAAAAGGCCGAGATCAGCGACCGCACGAGCGGGTAGAGCACCACCGCGAGCAGGAGCACGAGCCCTGGCAGGAGCAAGAGGAAGACGAAGCTCTTCTCGCCGAGCCGTTTCCCGCGTCCGCCGTCCTGTTCGGTTGGCGGTCGCGTCGGCTGCGTTCGCGGCCTCAGGTCGGTCGTCGTCATGGGGCTCCTCATACGCCGTCGTGTGCTGCGGGCCAACGTACCATCAAGCAGGCATGGATTACCACTCACTGGTAATCACGCATCAATGAGCGGCATTGAATGCCCCCTTAGTGACCACACGGCGGCGATGGGCGGGTATCCTGTGTATCGGTGCACGGCGTGGATGCCGTCCGGAAGTCGGCGAAAGCGAGCAGCGGTGAGCACGGAGATACACCAGAGCATTCAGCGTGCGGCGTCGGTGCTCGACGCCCTCGGGGCATCGGAAACCGGCCAGCTGCGGGCATCCGACATCGGCCGCACCATCGGCCTCGGCCCGTCGACCACCGCCCGTCTGCTCACCACGCTGGAGGAGCTCGGCTACGTGCGGAAGGAGCCGGACGGACAGCTGTATTCGATCGGAACGGCGATCTTCGCGCTCGCCACGCACGGGCTGAACCAGATACCTGTGCACCGTGAATCACGCGCCGCAGCGCAGGAGCTCGCCCAGAAAGTCGGACTCAGCGTCAACGTCGGCGTACGCGACGGCATCTCCGTGATGTACCTCTGCCACTTCGAGGGCGCCAAGGCGTCCAAATCACACACGATGGTCGGCCTTCGCCAGCCGCTGCACGCTTCTGCACTCGGCAAGTGCCTCCTGCTCGACCTCTCCGAAGACGAGCGCATCGACCTCCTCGGCACTGAACTGCCGCGCTACACGGCCAACACCATCACCGATCACGGCGCTCTGACCAAGGAGCTCGCCCGCTCGGCCGATCGAGGAACGTGCATCGAGGACCAGGAGCTCGCACTCGGAAGGCTGTGCATCGCGGCTCCGATCCGCAACGCCAGCGGCAGAGTGGTCGCCGCCCTCTCCATCTCCGGTCGCATGACGGTGATGCGCGACAGCGACCTGGATTCGCTCTCCGAGGAAGCCATCGAGACCGCCGACCGCATCAGCGTGGGTCTGGGACTCATCTCGGCCATTCCCGCCTGAGGCGGCACCGCGGTCGTCGACGGCACCCGCGGCCGAAGCGCCGCGATGATTCAATGACTCAGATGCACAGCGCGAGATACCTGTCGGCGGCGGTTCCGTTGCGCCTTGCGAGCGCGGGGACAGCGGCTGCGCTTCCCGTCCTCGCCGTGCAGGAGGTGCACAGCATCGCCGTCGGCGGCGGATTGGTGGCGGCGTCACTGGCACCCAGCGTGCTCGCTGCCCCGATCGCCGGCGTCCTGCTCGACCGCAGCCGCCACCCCGGCCGGCTGATGGTGCTGTCGGGAGTCGTCACCGCCGTCGCGTTCGCTCTCGCTGCCTTCCTCGGGCAGATCCCGACCCCTGTCGTGGTCCTCGTCCTCATCGTCGCCGGCGCCGTCACGCCCTTTTTCATGGGCGGGATGTCGAGCTTCGTGACCGATGCCGTCCCCGGCCCCGCCGAGCGCGCATTCGGCGCCGACGCACTCGCCTACAACATCGGCAGCGTCGCGGGCCCGGCCATCGCCGCAGCGGCGATCACACTCGGATCCGGTCGGATCTCGATGTTCGTCCTGGCGGCGATCGCGGCCGTCGGCACGATCGCCTGCCTTCTGTTGAAGCTGCCGCCGCATCCCGAGCATTCGGATCGACCCAGCATCCTCCGCGAGATCGCGCGGGGATCCCGCTTCATCGTCACGCACCGTCCCCTGGCCGCCGTGACGGCTTCCGGCACACTCAACCAGCTCGGCCAGGGTGCGCTGCCGATCGCTGCGATCGGGGTCGCAATGGCGACGACACAGCACGAGAGCGACGCGGCCTGGATCGTCACCTCGTTCGCGATCGGCGCCCTGCTCGGCTCGCTCGCAGTGACGGTTCGACCGATCCGGCGCATCCCGGCCGCAGTCGTCATGGCTGCGGCGGCCGTCGTGACAGGACTCCTGACGATCGCCGCAGCCCTCGTGCCAGGGCTGCCAGGAGCGATCGTCCTCATCGGGCTCTCGGGTATCGCCACCGGACCGGGGGTCGCCGCCATGCTCCTGCTGCGAACCCGGCACAGCCCTCGCCCACTGCGCTCGCAGGTCTTCACCGTCGCTGCCGGGCTGCGCGCGACCGCCGCGGCCGTAGGTGCCGGTCTTGCCGGTCTGCTTCCGGGCGGCACCGCTGGGACGCTCCTGGCCCTGATCGGGGTCACCTGGATCGCGTCAGCCGTGATCCTCGCCGCGTACCCTCGCCACCCGGCGCCCGTCGACGACAGCACGACATCCGCGACCCGTCCTGGCAAGTGACATCGCCGGCGCGATAGGAAACGAGCGGTCGCTCCGCGGCCGTGCACCGGGGGTCGTCCGACATGCGGCCAGACTGTCGCTATGGCTTCCCCGGAGATACCGCTCGATGGAGGCAACGCCTCGTCCTTCGTCGTCCGGAGGGGTGACACCGTCCGCAAGCCATGGGCGACATCGACGAACAGCGTCCAGCGCTTGCTGGAGCATCTGCGCGCGCGGGTCGGCGACCTCGTTCCTGAGCCTCTCGGTAAGGACGATCACGGGCGGCAGGTTCTCGAGTTCGTCCCCGGCATCGAGGCGATAGACGAATTGCCGCTCGACGCGGCCGACCTGGAACGGGTCGGCGCGAGCATCCGCGCGCTCCACGAGGCGGCCGCGTCCTTTCCGCGGAACGAGACCGACGCGTGGACGACGGCGATGCGGCGCCCCGGCGACGAACTGATCTGCCACAACGATCTCGCGCCGTGGAATCTGATCCGAAGCCCTGAGCGTTGGACGTTCATCGACTGGGACGGCGCAGGACCGACGACCAGGATCGCGGACCTCGCGTACGCGGCACGGGCGTTCGCACAGCTCGATCACGATCACGAGTTGCCCGATTCGCTCGCGCTGCTCCGGACGTTCCTCGACGGATACGCGGCTTCGGCGGACGATCGCGACGCGTTGGCGCCGGCGATGATCGAACGCGCCGAAGCGATGCGCGACCTGCTCATCGGCAGCATCACCACCGGCGTCGAACCGTGGGCGAGCATGGCCGTCAGCGGACACGGCGACTACTGGATGCGGGCCGCTGCGCATCTCCGCGGTCACGCCGCGGAGATCCAGAACGGAATCCGTTGAAGAGCGGTCCCCAACGAACGAGATCCGCCGCGCGGAACCGTGGTTCCGTGCGACGGATCTCGTCGCGACTGCACGCAACTCCTGCTCGCTGCGCTCGCTCAGCGCGCCCGGCGCGGGCGGACTACGCCGTCTGCGCCTCGCGCTTGGGCAGGCGCCAGTTCGGGCGCACCCAGTGGCAGGTGTATCCCTCCGGGTACTTCTGCAGGTAGTCCTGGTGCTCCTCCTCGGCCTCCCAGAACTCGCCGGCGGGCTCGACCTCGGTGACGACCTTGCCCGGCCACAGACCGGAGGCATCGACATCCGCGATGGTGTCGCGCGCGACCTGCTCCTGCTCGGGCGTCGTGTAGAAGATGGCCGAACGGTAGCTGCGGCCGAGGTCGTTGCCCTGGCGGTTCTTGGTCGACGGGTCGTGGATCTGGAAGAAGAACTCCAGCAGCTCGCGGTAGCTGATCACATCCGGGTCGAAGACGATCTCCACCGACTCGGCGTGGTCGCCGTGGTGGCGGTACGTCGCGTTCGGCGTGTTCGGGTCGCCGGAGTATCCGGTGCGCGTCGAGATGACGCCCGGCTTCTGGCGCAGCAGCTCCTGGGCGCCCCAGAAACAACCGCCGGCGAGAATGGCTCGCTCAGTACTCATGACGTTCTTCTCCTACTTCTCGTTCTGTCCATTGTCGTCGCGGATGCCTGTGCCCGACACGGTCGCGTCATCCTGCGTTGCGAAGAGTGCCGCGAACTCGCCGTAGCCCTCGCGCTCGAGGTCCGATACCGGCACGAAGCGCAGCGCTGCCGAGTTGATGCAGTAGCGCATACCGCCCTGGTCGATCGGACCGTCGTCGAAGAGGTGACCGAGGTGGCTGTCTCCGTGCTTCGAGCGCACCTCCGTGCGCACCATGCCGAATGTACGATCCTGCTTCAGCACCACGTTCTCGGGGTCGATCGGGACGGTGAAGCTCGGCCATCCCGATCCGCTGTCGTACTTGTCGCTCGACGCGAACAGCGGCTCGCCCGAGACGATGTCGACGTAGAGCCCCGGCTCGTGGTTGTTCCAGAACTCTCCCGTGAACGCGCGCTCGGTGGCGCCGTGCTGGGTGACGTCGAACTGCTTGCGACTCAGCTGCGAGATCGCGGCTTCGTCCTTGCTGTAGTTGCCCATTGTGAACTCCTTACGAGAGGAAGAACACGGGATCGAGGGCCGAAGTTCCCGGCTGGACCCGTCTGCGCTGTGAGTTCGCTGTGATCCGTCGCCGCTGGTCGAGCTCGTCGAAACCCGCCGGAGGACGCGGGTTCCGCCGAGCTGAACCGGCGGTACGCAACGGTGTACAACCCGCGGCAGGCCGTATAGAACGGAACGCGGAACGCGAATCGAGGGGATCACATGGGAACGCTCATCTTGAGGGTCGTCGTCGGCCTGCTGTTCATCGGCCACGGGCTGCAGAAGCTCGCCGGCCTTTTCGGCGGCGGAGGCCTCGAACAGACCGAGAAGACGATGGATGCCCTCGGCATGCATCCCGCGAGGCTTCAGGCCCGGGCCGCCGGGCTCGCGGAGACGGCGGGAGGCGCCGCGCTGGCACTGGGCGTTGCGACGCCGTTCGCCTCTGCCGGACTCATCGCGACGATGATCACGGCGATCCGCAAGGTGCACGCGAGGAACGGGATCTGGAACTCGAACGGCGGCGTCGAGTTCAACGTCGTGATGATCGCGGCAGCGACCTTGCTCGCTGAGCGACCGGGCAAGGCATCCGTCGACGGGGCGTTCGGACGCTCCAAGTGGGGCACCGGCTGGGCGATCTTCGCGATCGTCGCGGGGGCGCTCGGATCCGTGCTCGCCATCCAGGCCGGCAAGCGGTTCGCGCCGCAGACTCCCGCCGACGACGAAGCCGCCGTCGAAGCGGACTCCGCTGTGGAGGAGACAGCGAGCACGGAGTCATCCGCGTCGTCCGATGCCGACAGCGACGCCGGATAGGCGGCGGATCAGCAGTAGCGGTTTCCGCCGCAGCGAGAGCCTTGCGCGATCCGGGTGCAGCAGGGGCGGCGTGAGCGGCTGAGACTCTGTGCGGACTCGCAGCCGGGTCGCGCCTGTCGCCGCCATCTCTCGGTCTGTCGGCCGGGAGACTTGCGGAATGTCGACCCATCGGCTTCGCCCGTCACCGCTCGTCTCCCTTCCACGCGGTGCCCTCGTGATCGCCCTCGTGCTGTGGGCCGCGACGTTCGCGCTCGGCTTCGCCGCGAAGGCGGCCAGCGGTTGGCTGACATCCCAGCTCGTCGTGGATCGCGCCCTCAACGACGCGCACTCGTCGCTGTTCGACGCCGTCGCCCGGGCGCTGGACCACCTCGACTCGGTCAGCGTGGTCGCGGTGTGCCTGGTGATCCTGGCCGTCCTCGTCGGGCTGTTCGTCTCGTGGGGTCGGGCGCTGGCTGCCGTCGTCATCGCCGGTGGCGGGTGGGTGCTGTGCCTCATCCCGAAGGCCGTCGTCGGCGAGACCCGTCCGCCGTTGGATGCAGTCGCCCACCTTCTGCACGTCTCGCCTGCGACCCTGAGTTATCCGAGCGGGCACACGGTCTTCGCCGTGACGCTGTCCGCCGCCGTCCTCATGGTCTGCCGCGGACTCTGGGCGCGGATCATCGTGCTCGTGGTGGGCATTCTGTTCGTCGCGGTGACCGCATGGTCGCGCCTCTACGTCGGCGCGCACTACCCCACCGACGTCCTGGGTGCCCTTCTCGCCGGAGCCGGCGGCGCACTGCTCGTCGCGTGGCTGTGGAATTTCGTGGTTCGTCGCATCCTCGCTCGTCGTAGCCCCTCGGACACCGCCCCGGCCGCCGACGCTGCCCGCGGTTGACGAGCACAATCGGTCGGATGACCCGCTCAAGTGTTGCCTGTCAGTGGACCGAACGGGCCCTGAACGGGGACTTGCAGATGAGCGCAACCCGAGTTTGTGACCGCCAGCATCGCACGCTACCGTCGTCCTGGATCAACTCGGCACGACGGCGGATTGGACACGTACAGGTGGATACGGTTGCGCTCAAGCGGACCTGGAGTCAGGTAGCAGCTCACGGCGACGCCGTCCCCGGTTTCTTCTACGCACACCTCTTCCTCGCGCATCCCGAGGTGCGGGAGCTGTTCCCCGTCACCATGGCGACGCAACGAGATCGACTCGTGCGGGCCCTCGGCCGCATGGTGAGCAACGTCGACAACATCGGCGAGGTCGTCGGATACATCCAGGATCTCGGCCGCGACCACCGCAAGTTCGGAACGATCTCCGGGCACTATCCCGCGGTCGGCGCATCCCTCCTGGCCACGCTCAAGCACTTCCTGGGCGACGCGTGGACGCCGGAACTGGCATCCGATTGGGCCGATGCATACGGACTCATCGCCACGACCATGATCACCGCAGCCGAAGAGGCGGAGTCGGTTCCGGCCACCTGGTCCGGCGAGGTGGTCGCGACGGAGCGACGCGGTATGGATGTCGGGCGAGTGACGATCCGCACCCACGAGCCGTACGCGTACCGCGCCGGGCAGTCGGTGGCCGTCGAGATCCCGCAGCGCCCGCGCCAATGGCGCTACCTCTCGCCGACGCACGCACCCCGGGCCGACTCCACGATCGACTTCCACGTGCAGCTCGTGCCAGGCGGTCAGGTCAGCGGTGCCCTGCTTCGGGATGTCAAGGCGGGCGATTCTGTCCGGCTCGGCCCTCCGATCGGCGACTTCCTCACCCTTCCGTCCGACGGCGACTGGCCGGATCTGCTCCTCGTCGGTGGAGGGACCGGCCTCGCCCCGCTGCTGGCCGTGCTCGACCAGGTCGCGGAGCGTCACCGCATCACTGGGACGGGACCGCGGGTCGCGCTCTATCACGGGGTGCGGCATCCGTGGGGCTTCTATGCGCGCAACGAGCTGAACGCCTACGCGGGCGTGCCGTGGCTGCGCACCCGGTTCGCCGTCTCCGACGACCCGTCGTTCCCGGGATCCCGCGGGCCCATCGGCGAGGTGGCGGCAGCGGACGGCCCGTGGTACGGATATCTCGCGATGGTGTGCGGCTCACCGCGCATGGTTCGCAACACGACAGACGCTCTTCTGCGCTCCGGTCTCCCCGCAGACCGGATCAGAAGCGAGAAATACGAAGAACCGTACACTCAACAGGCCGGTGAAGCCGGCGACCGCGCAGCCTCCCCCGAAGTCAGCCAGGCGGGCGTTGGCCTGGGAATCCAGTAGAGGACGACATGAACATGGCCGGGACAACATCCGCATCCATCACCCCTGGACTGCTGCGCGAGGCAGCGGCCGCCGGCGAGAACGACGGCTACGACCGCGCTGCACTGCAGTCCCTGCTGGCCGCCGCCGCCGACGCCCTCGAACTCGCCTGGCGCGAGAAGCACGATCTGATGGCGGGCCTCAGCACAGGCGACGAGGAGATCTCCAGCCGCGCCGTGCTCCTGCTCAGCAGCGCGCAGCGGATCGCCGACGAAGCGGTCTCCGAGGCCGAGTCCTACTCGAAGGACCTGGTCGATACCGCGAGAACTCAGTACCGCGAGATCATCGAGCGAGCCCAGCAGGCGGCGCGCGAGATCGAGAGGCAGTCCGGCGGGTCGCGTCCCGCATCCGAGCCCGGCTCGACGGCGGCCTGGGAGGCCGACCTGCCGGCCGCTCCCGCTTTCGCCACCGACGATCTCGCCGCGGCAGGGCCGGCCTCTCCCGACGACGTGGTCCGCGCCCGTCAATTCACCCGGATGGCCGCCGCCCAGGCGCACTCGCTGCTCGAGTCGATCGAACGCGAGCTCGGGCGCCTCGGCACGGGAGCCATCCCCACGGTCAACCAGCAGGGGTCGGCCGGCAACGAGGGCTGAGGAGCCGACGAAGGCTGAGACACCGGACCAGGGTCTCGGCGGAGCCGCGCGAGTCCGCGCATGAGCTCTCACGGATCAGATGCCGGCGAGCTGCTGCACGATCGAGACGATCGCGCCACCCCAGATCAGTGACACGGTCCCGACGACCGCACCAATGGCGACTGCTGCGACGATGACGCCGCCCAGCAGGATCAGCAGCATGCGGCCGATCACCGACGCGCGACCGCGCGCCTCTTCCGCATCCGACTCGTAGACGTTCTTGATGAATGTCGTCACGCTCACGGCGTCCCCCAGGATCGCTCTCTGGCCGTGCCTCACGCCTCGAGACACGGCCAACCCATAGTGCGGGTGAGCTCCGTTGTTCGCCCTCGGCCAGTCTGCGACGCAGGGCCGAGGACAAGGTCAGAGTCGACTGAGGACGCTCTAAGGGCTTCGTTGCCGATCCGTAACCGAAAGGGACTGGCCGAGTTCAACAGGAACGGGGATGAGCGAGTTCGCCGACGTCAGCCCCGCTTCACCGGCCGCAGGGAACCCGCCACCGCGAACGCGGCGACCATGAACACCACGACCAGCCACAGCGAGTTCAAGAGCCCGACCGATTCCGCGAGCGCACCGATCACGGGAGGGCCGGCGAGGTTGGCGAAGTACCCGACGGATGCCACGACGCTGACCCGCGCCGCAGGATTCGGCCCGCTCTCTGCTGCCGCCGACATGCCCAGTGGGAAGCCCATCGAGACGCCGACGGACCACAGCAGCACACCGATCAGCACGAGCCACACATTTCCGCCGAGGATGAAGAGCACCACCCCGACCGCCCCGAGCGCCGTCGTCCAGCGGATGGTCCACACCCGGCCGAGGCGGTCCACGACGGGACCTCCGAAGATCCGGGTGAGCGCCTCCCCCACGGCGAATACCGTGAAGAACAGCGCGGCGATCGCAGCGGTCTGCCCGTGATCGTCGTGCACGGCCAGCGTCATCCAGCTGTTCGCGGATCCCTCGCCGAGCTCGACCCCGAGCATGACCACGCCGATGAGGAGCAGGCGCCAGTCCAGCCATCCCTTCGCCCACTCCACGATGCGCTGCCAGCGGGTGAGCTCCTCCTTCGGCGCCTCCGCACGCGCGCCAGGGGCGATGGACGGCACGATCACCACGATGAGCAGGGCGATCACGACGGCCTCGCCGATGAACTGGGCGGACGGCGTGATGTCGGCCGCCGCGCACAACGCACCGACTCCTGCGCCGATCGCGGCACCCACCGACCAGGCGCCGTGCATGAGGGGCATCAGCGTGCGCTTCGCGCGGGACTCGACGGCTGCGCCCTCGACATTGATCAGCACGTCGAGGGTGCCGATACCGAACCCGACAAAGATGAACGCGATGACGGCGACGGGTATGGATCCGAGCCCGACGCCGATGCCCATGAGCGCCATGGCGAGTGCCACCACGAGGATCGCACCGCCGAGCGCCCGCTTGCTGCCCAGATAGTGCAGCAACGGAGTGGACGCCACGAGGCCGCAGATCGAGCCGATGGTGACGCATCCGAGGATCACGCCGATCAGCGCGGTGTCGGCGCCGAGGTCGGACTGAACAGCGGGGAGCCGCGGACCCCAGGAGGACACCGTGATGCCGCCGACGGCGAACGCCAGGATGATCGCGTTGCGCCAGCGACGCAGGGCGTGGGCGTCGACCTGCAGGTCGGCGGCGTTGGTCATGCCAGTCGGTTCCTCTCCGTTGAGCGATTCGCGGCGGGAGAGCGCTCCCGCGAGGGGATGCAGTCCTCCGGATGCCGAGGTTCGCGCTCCCGCACGACATCATGGCACATCCATCGAATCGATTCGAATCACGCGTGTCCGATGCGGCAGGCCTCGCCCGCATCTGAGAAGTCTCAGACGCCGTAAGGCTCGCGTCAGCGCCCACGGCGGAACAATTCAGGGGGAAGCGATCGCGTGGCCGCGGCTCTGCGGCGGCGAGAACGTCGCACGTAAGGAGTCGAGATGAGCGCGTATCCACCTTCATCACCACCGCCGGACGGCTCCGGATCACAGGGCGCGATACCTCTCTGGGCGCCGTACTACGGCGCCAGTCTCGGCATCGCCTTCTCCCGCTTCTTCCGGAAGTACGCGACCTTCACCGGCAGGGCGAGCCGGAGCGAGTACTGGTGGTGGCAGTTGATCGGCATCATCATCGGCGCGATCGTCGAGGCGATCTACATCCCGTCGCTCCTGGCCTCGCGCTCGGGTGCCGGGATGCGTCTGAACGTGGGGATCGTCGTCGCCATCGTCCTCGGGGTCATCCTCTTCCTCGGACTCATCGTCCCGGAGCTGGCGCTCTTCTGGCGCCGGATGCACGACGCCAACCTCCCTGGTCCGCTCTGGTTCCTCGGTCTCATCCCGGCCGTCGGATGGATCATCATCCTCGTGCTCTCTCTGCTGCCGTCGGATGCTCGCGGTGCGCGATTCGATCGACCGCCGCAGTAGCGGCTCCCGTCGGTGCGCGGCGCATCCGTCGCTCAAGCCTTCGCCCGCACCCCGCGTCTCGCCGCGACGAGCAGGCACACCAGGTAGCAGCACATGGCAAGCGCCCACAGGCCGGACATGATCATCGAGCTCGAGTCGAATCCGTAGATGACGAAGCTCGCGCCGTTGAAGCCCGCACCCAGCGTCGCCAGCGCGCCCAGGATGGATGCCGTCGCGTACAGCGCGCTGCGCAGGCGCAGCATCCACACGAGATTGACGATCGCGGCCACGACCAGCACCAGTCCGACCACCGCGTGCGCGACCAGCCAGGGCTCACCGTGCGGGATGAGCCAGGCCATCGACGCGACAACCCCCGCGTAGTAGTCGGATGCGTTCGCGCCCGGATGATGCGTAGGCACGGTCACGAACAGGTTGGCCACCATGCCGAGCAGGAACTGTGCGACGAGCGCCAGGCACAGCACGAAGTTCACGACGACGAGTGGGATCGCGCGGCGACCAAGGTCGCGCGTTCGTGAAGGTTCGACTGACTCGGTCGTCATGGTCCGCGGTCCGTGCGCCGGAGTCCGCACGACGCCGACGCGCACCATGGTCACACACGGCGGATCACGCCGAGCGACACCTGCGGGAACCTTCAGGCAGCAGCCCGGCCAGGACCGCATACCGCGAGGTCCCACCGCGCGTGGAGTACGAGCTGACGTCGACCGGTCGCACGCTGCTCGAGCCCGCGCGCGCCATCGCCGCATGGGCGATCTCTCACCACGCCGACATCACGGAGGCGCGTGCCCGGCAGGATGAGTGAGCCGGCTCATGGATCTGCCCGTAGATTCTCAGAGCCGAATCTTCCCTTGAGAGCGGAGCGAGCATCCATGCCCAACCCGATAGGTCGTGCCCTGCGCAACAACCGCGCCGGCCAGGACGCCCTCATC
Source organism: Planctomonas sp. JC2975 (assembly GCF_012985205.1). Classification (NCBI taxonomy): domain Bacteria; kingdom Bacillati; phylum Actinomycetota; class Actinomycetes; order Micrococcales; family Microbacteriaceae; genus Planctomonas; species Planctomonas sp. JC2975. The sequence continues at coordinate 369,803 of NZ_JABEKS010000003.1, forward strand.
TGGGCGCTGCCCGGACTGAACGCTCCACAGACGCTGACCGTCACGAGTCCGGCTTTCGCGCCAGGCGAGCCGATCCCGCGCGAGTACCGCGGACGACTGTTCGGACCGAACCCGTCGCCGGAGCTCGAGTGGACGCAGGCGCCCGCCGGCACTGTCGAGCTGGTGCTCATCGTGCAGGATCCGGATGCCCCGCGCCGTCAGCCGGCGACGCACCTGGTGACCCGCGGCATCGGTCCTGAGCTGCGTGGCGTTCCAGAGGGCGGCCTCGCTCAGCCGAGCCCGATCCCCGGGCTCGTGCATGGCAAGGGCGCGCTCGGCCACCGCGGATGGGCGGGCCCCATGCCCGTGCCGTCGCACGGGCCGCACGTGTACGTGTTCCAGCTCTTCGCCCTCGACCGCCGGCTGGACCTCCCGGATCCGTTCACGCTTCGGCAGGCGGTGGACGCCATGAGCGGACACGTGATCGCTCGCGGCAGACTGGACGGCACCTACGAGATTCCGTGACGGAACCGTTCGCCTGTTCTCCTTTCGTCGTCTGGCGGGCGTCGATGACGACGGCCGGATGAGTCCGTGACCGCCACGAACCGCGTCCCCGCCCGGCAGAATCGTCCGTGATGAACGAACCGATCCGTTTCGCGATCGTGGGCACCGGATTCCGTGCCCGCGCCTTCTGCACGCTGGCCGCCGCGTTGCCCGACCTGTTCGATGTCTCGGCGATCCTCCCGCACCGCCCGCTCGACGACAACGACCGGGCGGCACTCGGCCTTCCGGTCGCCGGCGACCTCGGCGAGCTGCTCGGCACGCGACCCGGTTTCGTGCTCACGACAGCCGGACCGGATGCCACGCCCGACCTGATGCGCGAGCTCACCGACCGCGGTGTGCCCGCCCTGGCGGAGACGCCGCCTGCGCTCGACGAGTCCACCCTGCAGGCGCTGTGGCGCGACGTGGGATCGCGCGGACTCGTGCAGGTCGCCGAGCAGTATCCGCGGCATCCGATGACGGCAGCGCGGATCGCGGCAGTGCGATCCGGCCTGATCGGAACGCCCACCTCGGCCCAGGTGTCGATGACGCAGACCTATCACGCCGTCGCGATCCTCCGCGCACTTCTCGGCGTGGGCCTCACGGATGCCGACGTCCGCGCGACGACGCACACCGCGCCGCTGGTCGCGCCGGTGAGCCGCGCCGGATGGACGCGAGATCGGGAGGAGCATCCGACCGTCACCACGACGGCCACTCTGGACTTCGGAGATGCCATCGGTCACTACGACTTCACCGAAGGGCAGACGCGCAACCCGCTTCGGGCATCAAGGGTCCTGGTCCGCGGTAGCCGAGGCGAGATCATCGACGACGCGCTCACCCGGCTGGTCGATGAGACAACGGTCGTGACCTCCGGCTTCGAGCGGCGTCAGACCGGCCTGCACCACGATTTCGAGGCGCCGGAGCTGGACCAGATCTCCCTCGACGGATCCGTGCTCTTCCACAATCCGTACGTCGGCGCCCGTCTCTCCGATGAGGAGATCGCGATGGCGTCACTCCTCGAGGCGATGGGGCGGTGGGTCGCCGATGAGGGACCCGAGCCGTATCCGCTCGCGGATGCCGCGCAGGACCAGCTGCTCGGGCTGGCGATCCGACGCGCGAGCGAGACGGGTGCGAGTGTGCGAGTGGTGCGGGAGGCTTGGGCGGCCTGACCGGACGACCGAGGTCGTTTCGTCACGTAGCGTTGACCATCGTGGTTGCACGGTACGAGGAGATGGTCCGAGAGCGGATCGCCCGATGAGCGACCTCGGATTCCGCGCCTACGGCAAGCTCCTCTCCGTCCCAGCCCGCACCATGATGGTGCTCGCCGGCTTGCTGGCTCGCACGCCGATAGCCGTTCTCGGATTCGGATTCCTCTACTTCGCGCACGCGAGCACCGGCTCATACACGCTCGGCGGTCTCACCTCCGGTCTCGCCATCGCCTCGATGGGACTCATCGGGCCCCTGGCCGGACGGATCGCCGACCGGCGCGGACAACGTCAGCTGCTGCTGGCGTCCGCGATCACGCATCCGCTCGCCATTGCGGGCGCGATCGCGTGCGGCTACCTCGGCTCGATGGTGGGACTGGTCATCGCGTCGGTGTTCTGCGGTGTCACCGTCGCGCCGGTCGGCGCGTTCATGCGCGCACGCTGGTCGACCATCGTCGAAGACGGATTCCTGCTGCGAACGGCCTTCGCGATCGAGGCGGTAGCCGACGAGATCGTCTGGGTGTTCGGCCCGGCGGTCGCCGCGTTCCTCGCCGCCGGACTCCTCCCGGCCGGCGGGCTGATCCTGTCCGGCATCATCGGGCCGCTCGGAGCACTCTTTCTGCGGATGATGCCCGACGCGAAGCCGGTCGCGGCCACGGAGCATGCGCACCGCCCCGGCCGGCTGCTGCGCTCCGCACCGTTCCTGATCCTGCTCGTCGCAAGCTTCGCGACGGGCATCGGATTCGGCATCAACGACCTCTCGATCGTCTCGCTCGCGACGGCGAACGGGGTGCCAGAGCTCGCGGGCACCGTGCTCACGGCGTATTCGATCGGAAGTGCGTCGGGCGGATTCGTCTTCGGCGCGCTCTCCACACGACTCCGATCGAGGCAGATGCTCGTCGGCACGGCGCTCGCGCTGGCCATCACCTGGGTTGCGCTCGCGTTCGCACCGGGGATCTGGTGGTTCTATCCGCTCGGCTTCTTCGCGGGTGCCACCATTGCCCCGCTGATGATCGCCATCAACCACATCGCCCACGACATCGTGCCGCCCGCCATCATCACCGAGGCTCTCGCGTGGCTCAACACCCTCGTCATCTGCGGCATGTCGCTCGGCTCGTTCGCTGGAGGACTCATCAACGACGCCGCAGGTCCGCACGCGGCGTTCACGGTCGTGGCGTTCACAGCCGTTGTGCCGATCGTGCTCGTGCTGGTGGGCTTCCGGGCGTTCGGAAAGCTCGGACCCTCTGCGCCCGATGATGCGGATCCGGAACTGCGCTCGCAGGAGCGGCCGGAAGCGGTTCGGACGGAGTCACTGCGCCCGGGAGACGGCCCGAACGTGCCGTAGCGGCCGCTCCGCACGATCGAATGCGATCGTCCGCCAGCTTGCGACTCTCAGTCGGTCGTTCCGAAGAGAAGCTCGCCGTGCCGGTGCAGGGTGTCGTACGCGTCGCCGAAGGTCTCGGGCCGCGCGGCCTGCGGCTCGTATTTGGCCAGGAGCAAGCCGAGCAGACCCTTCGCGGGCGAGGTCAGCGGGCGCTCGCGGTCCCGGCCGGCGGGTTCGGCACGCCTGCGCTCGGGGTTCGCCGGCACGTACGGGGCCTGCACATCCGGCCAGAGCTGAGGCTGACGCGGCACGGTGAGCCGGATCGTCTCCTGCAGCGTTCGCGCATGCTTGTCGCGCTCGGTGAGGGGCTTGAGCCCGTGCTGCCGTGTGAGCGAGCTCGCCACCGACGCGTGCTGCGTCGGCTCGCTCTCGACCGTTCCCTCCTCGACGTAGGCGGATACCAGGATCGTCGGCACGCGCAGCCCGAGTCGATCGAAGGTGAACCCCATCTCGCCGGGATCCGGATGTCCGCTCGGCGGGGTGGCCGATGGCGGGGGAACGTGATCGAAGAGGCCTCCATGCTCGTCGAACGTGACCAGCAGAGCAGTGTTGATCGCGTTCGACCCCTTCGCGGAGCTGCTGTTCCTGATCGAGGTGTAGACATCGGCCAGGAGCGCTTCAGCGGCGCGCACGTCGCTGAATGCGGATTCAAAACCATGCGTGCTCAGCGTCGGGATGTTCTCCGGCGGATGCATGTCGTTGTGATCGAACACCATGCGTGGCTCGATGAACGAGTAAACGGGCAGGTCGCCGTTCGCAGCATCTTCGCGGAACTGATCCATGCTCCGGAAGTTGGTCTTCCAGTAGCGCTCGATCGACGGCGCGTGCAGCAGCCCCGTCAACGACACCACCTGCTCGGCGTCGTAGTACACGCGCCAGGAGAGTCCAGCATCCTGGAGCCGGTTGAAGAGGGTCGGGACATCGGGTGCGTTCAGCCATTTGTCGGGACCCCCGCCTTGCCCATTGGTGACGAAGCCGTGCGAGGTGCTCGCGTGGAAGAACGAACGATTGCAGAAGGTCTGCGACGGCACGGCGCAGTGCCAGTGGTCGAAGACGGCGAACGACCGTGCGAGCGCCGAGAACACAGGCAGCATTTCGGGCGTGAAACCGCCCATGACCGGCGAATACTCCGAGAGAGACGGTTCCGAAGCTCGTTGGATGCGATAGTTTGTCACGTAGTCATGGACGAAGCCGTCCATGGTCGGCTCGCGGCCGGATTCAGGCGCGTTCCATGGCGCCCGGATGCCGTCCTCCGTTCCCGGATCCGCGTTCGACGGCGGATCCACGACCCCGAAGAGCTGGGTGTTGACGTGCGGATACGTCTCGCCGGGATCCGGGTTCGGCTGCGAGAAGAGCACATCGGTCGGATCGTCGTACACGAACGACGCGACGGCCGTGCCGTCAGGAGCGCGGTTCGGATGCTCACCGTTGCGCACACCCTCGAAAGCCTGTCCACGCGGTGGCCGGACGCCGTCGTACAGCCGTCCGAGCACATGATCGAAGCTGCGATTCTCGAACATGAGCACGACGAGGTGATCGAATCCGGGCTCCGGGCGCGCCGGCAGCGGACTGAATCCGTACCGCTCGTCTTTGTTGTTCTCGGATCCCACGACCGCTCCGGCGATCAGTCCGCCGCTCACGGCTCCGGTCACCAGCCCGGCGGCTCCCCAGCCTGACGCGCTCAGGAACCGGCGCCTGCTCGGGATCCGCTCGGCGTCGCCTTCGGCGCTGGACGGCTCCGGGTCCTCCGGCGATTGGGGCATGGGTCGATTATGCGCAGACTCGCTGCTGCGTCGGCCAGGCTCGCCAGGGCGAGCCGGTGCTGCTGGACGAGGGGGTGCACCCCCGGAGGCATCCACGGCGCACGGCCCGGATGCTCGGCCGCGCCGCACCGCCACCTCAGTCGCGACGGCCCGGTTCGATCCTGACCCTGTCCGGCCGGAAGCCGTGTTCGATGCCCCAGAGCACGGCGTGAATGCGACTGGCGACGCCGATCCGGCGGTAACACGATCGGATGTACGTCTTGACCGAGTTGATGGAGAGGTGCGCTCGCTCGGCGATCGCCTCGTTCGACAGTCCTTGGGTGATGAGCGCCAGTATTTCGGCCTCCCGCTGCGAGAGCCCTTCCTCCCGTCCCGGCCAGTCGCCCGCCGCCGCAACCGATCCTGATGACGGCACGTAGACGTGTCCCGATCCGCCGTGGATCGCCTCCAGCGCAGCCGCGATGTCGGCTGCCGGCAGCCCTTTCGAGATATAGCCGTCGGCGCCGTTGGCCAATGCCGCGGCGACGAGGTCGTCATCGATGTTCCAGGAGTAGACGGCCACACTGCCCACGAGCGGGTTCGCGGCCAGTTCGCGCACCTGGTCCCTGTCGCCCTGCGGGTTGGCGAACGTGTCGTACAGAGCGATGTCGACGGGATTGCTCACCTGCAGGTTGGCATCCAGCTCGACGACGGCGAACCGCTCGGGGTATGCATCGAGCATCGAGGCGAGGCCGCGCACGACCACCTCGTAGTCATCGATGAGCGCCACACTGATCGCCACGGCCCCACTCTAAGACGAGGAATTCTTCACCCCTAGGGGTGAAGCCCCGATCAGCGGAGCTGCCTAGCGTTGAGTCATGGGATTCGGGGGCGTGCCGTTCGGTCGCGGGGCGGTCGGTGCCCCGGCGCATTCGCGTGCGCCGGGCGCCGATCGGCTCGGCGGTCTTCGATGGCAGGGTGGTGCCTCCGGATACGCCGCACGGTCGGCCGTGCCCCACCGGCCGGGATCCGTGGGCGGATCGTCTTCGCCCGACGGGTCATCGGCTTGGAAGCCACGGCCTCCGCACCCGAATCGGATCGCCTGACGTCTCGACGGCTGTGCGTGTCATGCGCCGACCGGATGTCGAGGCACCACGGCCGGCCGTGCGGCACCCTCGACCGGTGTCCCCCGCCCCGTCTCCCCGTTCGGACAGCGATGTCCGCTCTCCCCGACCCGACGAAAGACTGAGATGGGACTTCTGCTCCACGCGCACTTCCGACTCGAGATGGACGACGAGCTCCTCGGCCACCTGGAGACGGTGGTGGTCAATAAGTTCCGCAGGTCTGAATCGTTCCTGCTGACCTGGCTCGACGGCGAGGGCGCGGCTCGCAGGTCACTCTGGATGTCGTGCAAGGTGCCTGCGTACTTCCAGTACCAGAACGGTCATCCGCGCTCTCTCGACCGGGAGTGGCTGCTCCGGCTGCAGATCGCCGCCGACGGCTCGCGCGGACTGTTCGTGACTCGCGAGGACGGTACGCCGGCGCGAGTCCGCATTCAAGGCTGAGCCCGCCCAGTGCCGACGGTCCCGCATCGGGCTACACGAGCCGCAACGCGAGGTTGTAGCCGAAGGCGATGAGAACGGTCGTCGCGATGAGCACCAGGATCGGCACTGTTCCGCGAATCCTTCTGAACAGCATGCCGCCGAGCAGGAGAAGCCCCAGAATGCCGGCGAGGGTCCAGTAGACGACACCCGTCGTATCGGCAACCACCGTGAGGCCGAAGACGGCGTCGCCGATTCCGATTCCCGCGAGCAGTCCGGTGCCGAGCGCGGCACGGATGCCGTTTTCTCTGAGCCAGGAGGCCGCCACCCCGATGAACGGTCCCGCGACGAGCCCGATGAGCGCCCACATCAGCGGCGAGTAGTAGTGGCCGCGCCACGTCGAGATGACGGCGTATCCCACGACGAGCAGCGCGAAGGACAGCGCCCCGAGCACGACGCCCACCCCTGGACGGACCCGCGCCCACGACACCAGGAGGGCGGTGACGAGCGTCCAGCCGCTCACCGAATTCGAGAGCGGCCTCAGCCAATCGGGGAGGTATCCCTGTGCCAGCGATTCGAGACCGCCGATCACCAGGCTCGCAACGAGCACGATGATCGCGCGCACGATCCATCGAGACGACGTGTCCGTCGTGCCCTGGACTGATGGCGTCGCGGTCAATGGCGCCGCCCTGCCTCGAAGGGAGCGGCCTCTGACGACACGACACCACTCATCCGGCGCGCCCTCTCATCCGTCAGCACTCTCCTCGCCAGAAGACCCGGCGCCTGCCGGCCGGCACTGCCCGTTCGAGCCTCCGCTGCGCAACGGCAGTCGAAGGCGGCCGGGTCGAGATCGGGTTCGGGCATCTGGCCATTGTCGAGCATCGCGGCTCACCGTGCCTGATTCGCCGGGCTGGTCCACCGTGCGCACGTTCGCCGTGCCTCGTTCGCCGTGCCTGGCTCGGTCGGCCATTGCACGTCGAGAGCGGTCCGCCGCAATGCGGCCGCAATGCGCATGGCCTCGGCAGCGGCCCCACGGAGACCGTCTCGCACCTCCGCGGCCCGCGCGCACGGCCGGTTCAGCCGTGGATTCCGGCGACGAGTCGGTCGACGAGGCCGAACGCCTGTGCCACCTGCACAGGGCTGCCGTAGTCGCGGGAGTGAACGATGAGCCCCTCCTCGACGGTGATGATCTGGATGTAGGCGAGCGTGAACTCTGCCCCACCGGGCGCGCTGACACCGTGGAGTTCGTACTCGATCACGGCCACGCACGGATCGGTCGTCTCGAGGATCCTGACGTTCTCGACCCTGGTGTAGCGACGGCTGCTCGCTCGGGTGAAGCCGGCGCGAAGCTCCTCGCGCGTGGTGTGCCGGACTGTCGGGAACAGTGGCGCTGCGAAGGGCATCTCGATGACGACGCTCTCAGCGTAGAGATCGGCGAGAGTACCGATGTCGTCGATCGTTCGGGACAGGAATCGCGCTGCAGTCTCGGTGGCGTCGGACACGGTTCTCCTAAGATTGAAAAGGAACAAGAGTTCCGTTTCACGATACGGAGGAGAAGTTCCGTTTGTCTAGCTCTGGCCGTGCACCGCGCTCGGATCTGCTCCGCAACCGCGCACGATTGATAGCAGCGGCCCGCAAGGCCTTCGAAGCAGAAGGGTCCGGCTTTTCGGTCGACGATGTTGTGGCGCTCGCGGGGGTCGGCGTCGGCACCTTCTACCGCCATTTCCGGTCGAAGACTGCGTTGCTCGATGCGATGATCGCCGAACTGCTTGACGACCTGTCGCGTCTCATCGCACCAGAGGTCGATGCCGCCGACGCGATCTTCGCCTTCGTGCACGGCGCCCTGCGGTCCGCTCCCGCGAAACTCGATCTCGTCGAAGCCCTCGAGTCCCTTGGAAACGCGACGGAACTGCAGCAGGCGATCCAACGACTGCGCCAACAGGTACGCGGTGCCCTGGAAAACGCACAAGAAGCCGGCACGATCACGTCGGACGTGAATACCGACGATCTGCTCGCCCTCGTCTCGGCAGGAATGACCGCGTCCGCGCGGTCCGCCGATCAACCGCTGCGCGCCGAGCGGATCGCCGCAGTCCTCTGCGACGGGTTGCGGACCCGGGATCAAGGCACTCGATCGGCCTAGTCTTCGCGCCGCACGCTCGGCGGGCCGGCACTTCACCGGTCCGGCGTCGTTGAGCCGGATTCCGAGCTTCGACCGTCGGATGGCCGACCCTACCGGTACCACTCCTCGTCGATCGTGGCGAGCCGTGATGGGTGGAGTCGTCGCCCGAGTCCGTAGAACTGTTGGAAGCTCATGATCAGCGGCCGCCAGCGGTCCGCGTCGATGCGGTTCACGCCAGATCTCGATCGGATCTGCGGTGCGACATGGACCCGGTCGATGCGGACCTGGAACAGATAGGTCGGACGCTCCGCCGGATCGTCTTTCGCCATGGTCGAGAGAGCGTGCACCTTGCCCTCCAGCTGCACGGCGCATTCCGCCACCCGGGGAGCGTTCACTGTTTCGCCTGCCACAGCCGTGAGCCCGGCCCACCCCCACTTGTCTTGCAGGTAGCGGTATCCGGCTTGCCGCTTTCGATCGCTGACCACACGACGGCCCGTGGTGAGGGCAAGGCGATCCACGGCATCCACCATCTCCTCAGATGGCAGATTGATCACGCACTCACCCGTCGCCAAGAGATTCGCACTCGTCTGGGACCCGCCGCCCATGCCGAGCACCGCGGTCTTGCCGAACCAGAACACCGAGGACATGGGCGCGAGATTGGGCTCGCCCGCCGAGTCGATGGTGCTGAGCAGGGCGACCGGAGTTCCGAAATAGAGGATCGCCGGGTCGATGACGTAGTGGTCGGGAAGCAGCTGTTGTGTACTCATCAACCTGCAGACGCCGCACCCACTGCGAACGTGAGGCTCCCCGGACGAAGTCGTCCGTACTGATGCACCCATAGCCGCAGAAGGTGGGCTCGCAGGTTGATCTGCGAGCCCACCTTCGTTCAGCGGACTACTGTCCCGGCGTCGAGTCGACGACCCATTCGAGAACGCCCACCGGCTGCGTGCTCACCAGGTTCACGCGCAGCTTGGTGGTGGTCACGGAGTCGTAGCCGACCTGGTTGAACGTGTCCGTCGCCGTGCCGTATGCAGTGGCGTTGGTGACGTCGGCCCACGCAGAACCGGTCCAGTACTGCACGTTCCAGGAGGACGGGGTGAAGACTCCGCCACCGTCATCGAAGAAGTACAGTGCGGATCCGTTCGTCGTCACGGCCTGCGCCCAATCGAGTTCGATCCACTGGGGTCCGACGTTGGGCCACGTCCCCCAACGCAGATTGCCCGAGGTGTCGTTCGACTGAGGCGGATAGACGCCGTCGTTGATCGCCTTCACGCTTTCCCACGGTGACGTGTACGACGCGCTCGGTGTCGCCCCTTGGAGGGCGAGGTCGGTCGACCCCGCTGGGACCGGAAGCGGGCGCTGCACGACGACCGCCGGTGCGATGCTCACTGTTCCTCCGGCGCCGGCCGCCCCGGTGTAGGTCACCGAAAGCGGCAGCGACACCTTGCCTGACGCCGACGAAGGCGCGGTGACGTTCCAGGTGACCGCTGTGGACCCACCGGCGGCGATGGAGATCGCCGACGAAGAGCCTCCGGAGACGGTCCAACCCGACGGCGCCGCGATCGCAGCATCCGCCTTGATCGAAGCGCTACCCGGGTTCGTGATGGTCAGCGACACCGGAGTGGAATCGCCTGCCTTCAGCACCGGCTGCGATCCCGCGGGCGTGTTCCCCACCTGGGCTGCGAGAGTGGGCGCACTCGAGTTGCCGAGGGTGACGACGACCTCAGTCTTGTGCGGGCGCACGGTGACGGTGTGCGAGGTCGCATCCCACGTGCCGTTGACGACGGAGGTGACGCCGGCCGTGGCGAAGGACGGCAACTGCAGCTGCACGGAATCGGTGGGCAGCTTTCCCGTGAGATCCATCGTCACCTGGCGCGCGCCCCGGACGGTCTTCGTCGCAATGGAGACGCCGTAGGTCGTCCGGTGCCCGTTCGCCACGTTGTAGCTGTTCGTCAGGTTGCCCAGCGAGATGGTCTGCCCATCGGCGATCCAGGTGTCGGGGATCCCCCGACCGACATAGAGAGTGCTTCCGAACGACGGGCTCGCCGTGGTACCGGTCTGGGTGCGGCCGAGCACGGCGATCGACTGCTGGACAGTCTGCGTCTGGCTTGCGAGCGGCCAGGCGTAGGGGACGGCACCGAACTGCGGTGCGGCATGGCTGCCCGCCCATGGGTTGTTCGGGTTCGGAGCCGAACCGTTGGCTTCCCACCACGCGTTGGGGCCGCCGGTGGTGTTCTGGATCTGCCACGCATAGCTGGTCAGCGGCAGGTCGCGGTACTGGGTGCCGTACAGGCCCGCCGAGGCGTAACCGGTGTTCAGCGCCACGCTGTACCCGGAGTACGCACCGAAGGAGGGGAACGGAACACCGGTGCCGGCAGCAAGGCGCCCGTAACCGACGGTGTAGAGGTTGTCCGACTGGTCAGGATCACCCAGCGTTCCGTTGAGTGCGCCGCCCGCGAGGAATACGTCCCACACGTTCTGGCTCCACAGGTTCGATCCTGCCCAGTTCGCGTCGTTCGCAGTTGCACACCGATCTGCACTCACCGGCTGGTTCACCTCGCACGGCAGGAACTGCTGCCCTGATGCCTTTTCGTTCGCGGCCAGGCCGGCGTTCGTCGCCGCCAGAAGGCTGTTGTACTGCTGAGCAGCCCAGCTAGCTTCGGCGGTGTTGCCCAAAGTGGTGGCGATGTACTCGTACGACGCGATGCCGGCGAGCGCCGCCTCATCGTCGAAGAGCCAGGTGCCAGTGCTGTCGTTGTCGAACGACGTCTTCAGATACCCGGTGCTGGAGTTCAACTGCTGCTGAAGGTACGTGTGCATGATCGTGTAGAGGCTCGGACCCCATTGGCTGGAGCCTGATGCGTCGTCGTGGAAGTACTTGCTGACGAAGGCGGTGTCGCCTGTTCCCTGCAGGTAGTCAGCCCATGCAGTCGGCGTCTTCCAGAGGCCGTCCCAGTACCAGTTCGCCCCGTTCTCGTCGAAGTTCGGCTGCTCGGAGATGCGCGCAGTCAGCAACAAGTTCTGTGCATCGGTGAAGTCGCCGACCGCGAACCGGTTGTCGAGGATGCTCGGCGCGTCGTGGTTCAGCACCCAGTCGTAGTTGTTCGCCCCGGAGAACTGGGCCTCCCCTGTCTGCACCATGCGGGTGTAGATGTACGCCGCCTTGTAGGCGTTGGAGATGGCGTCGCCCGGCTTCGCCAGTCCTGTCGAGGGCAGTTCGGTGTTGGGCAGCGACAGCGAGGGTGCGGTGTCGAGCATGGAGTTCCAGTTGCTCGCCATGTGCTTGTAGGCGCTGTTGTAGCTCGAAACGTTCGTCAGGTCAGCAGCGGCCGGAAGCGGCGTGGTGCTGCTGAACGTGTCGACAGCGGACACGTACTCGTCGGTCGCCGTGCCGCCTGCGGGTATGTCATCCGGCGATGACGTCAGGGTGACGAGGTTCGCGCCGGATGCTCCGGGCGGGACGGCCAGATCGCCCGTCGTGGTGTTCTTGATGGTGATGCGCGTGTAGACGAGTTCGGTGAGCGCGCCGTCCACTTTCTGGGCGTCCGCGAAGTTCGTGATGGTGACGTCCGCTCCGGCGCGTGAGAAGGACGTCGTCATGGCCGGCAGGTACCCGTCAGCCTCGTTCCACTGGACCGATCCCGCTGCGGGAGCCTGGCCGGAGGCGAGTCCGTAGGTGTAGACGCCGAAGCTGTACATCGCGCCGCAGTAGGTCGTTCCGCCCGCGGTGTAATGCGTCGGCACTCCCCTGGCGAAGTAGGAGCCCGACAGATAGGTCAATGGTGCGTAGTAGTTGCCCTGCCAGCCGAGGATCGACTCGTTGGCATAGCCGAACCCATGCGGATCGCTCGGCAGCGGAGCGTTCGTTCCGACTTGCTTGGGCGAGGAGTCGCCGCACACGTTGGTGGGCAGCGACGGCATCGGTTGATAGTCGGTGGATGGTGCTTTCACGGCAGCGGCTGACGCCATGCCGGGAATGGAAACCTGAGTGGCCGAAAGACCGACGACCGCAAGCGCCGTCAGTCCTGCAGCAACCCAAGTTCGACGAAGACGAAGACGCTTCATCTCAATCCCCTCCGTGACGCGGCTATGCGTCACAGTCATGCGAGACCCCGAAAAGCGTGAAAGCGCTTAGGGGGTTGATTGAATTGATCACGCTAGAGAACGCGCAATCGCGAACTATCCGTTGCCCATACTGCGACAGAAAAGGGTTTCGGAATTTTCGAAAACGGAGAACTCGATGACCGTTATCATTTCGTTATCGATGGAGGTCCAGGTCTCACCCCTCGAATCGAGGCGGTTCCTCAGTACACGGCCCGAACCGTGTCGCCAGCCGTCGCCTACTTGGTCAACGCGGTCGATTCGCGGGTGACGACACGGCAGCCGACGTAGTGCAGACCCCGATCCGGCTGCCCGTCGATCGCCCGGAAAAGCAGCTGAGCGGCAAGGCGGCCGAGATCCTTCAGATTCATGTCGATCGTCGTGAGCGGGGGCCGGGATTGGGTGGCGAGCGGCTCCCAGTTGTCGTGGCTCATCACGGCGATGTCGGCAGGGACGTCCTTGCCCGCCTCACGGAGGGCATCGATGACCCCCCGGGCGATCTGATCGGATCCGCACAGAATCCCATCGACATCTGGATAGCGAGTCAGGATGGCCCTGGCCCCGCCGCGTCCCCAGTGCTCAGACCACGCACCGTACAACGCTTCCCCGCCGAGCAGTTCCAACCCCGCATCGTGGAGTGCCTCGATCGCCCCCGCGACCCGATCCCGTGCTGCGGTGTAGGTGACGTCTCCGGAAATGTATGCGATGCGGGATCGCCCGCACTCGAGGAGATGTTCGGCGGCAAGCCGGCCGGCACCGACGTTGTCGCTGGCGATCGAGATGTCGTCGGGGTCGGTGGAGGGTGCGTACGCGTATACGACCGGCACCGGCAGGTCGAACGGGAGCGGTGCCCGCGGATTGGGGTTGTCGCCGACGATGATCAGTCCATCGATTCGCCTCGACATGAGCGCGCGTACGTGGTGCTGTTCGCGGATCGCGTCGCCTCGCGCATCGCACAGGAAGATCGATGTGCTGCCGGCGCCGAACGCGTCTTCCGCGCCCATCAGGATCGGTATCGAGAGGCGACCTTCCAGATCGCCGGTGATCAGACCGACCGTCCCCGTGCGCCCCGCCTGCAGGCTCTGAGCAAGGGCGTTCGGCGTGAAGCCGAGTTGCTCGGCGGCCTTCAGCACACGGGCGCGGGTGCGGGCGGCCACTTCCGCGCGACCGTTGACCGCCTTGGATGCGGTGGCGATGGATACGCCTGCCAACTCGGCGACGTCGCCCAACGTAGGGCTCTTCTGATTCGCACGTTCCGACATCGCTCCCCGTTTCAGCGTTTTCGAAATCATAAGCGCGATTTCGTGAGCTGCCCAGCGATTCTTTGATCGCCGCCCAGCAGACCTTCGACCCCGGATTCGCCTGGAATACAGACCCCGCGGCGAACTATTGACACTGTCCGCATCGTGGTGCCACCATGCTCGAAAACCGTTTCGGTTTTTTCAGCGGCATCGACCCGTCCTTGGCGATCACGTGTGGTTCACGGTCGAACCCCTTGGTCGAAAGGCGTCGCCGCCGCATGCCCACCACCACCTGAGAGGCACCAAGCATGACCACTCCCCTTCGCCGCCGCGGCAAAGTCGCCGTCGCGGTTTTCGCGACAGTCGGCGCCGTGGCGCTGACTCTTTCCGGCTGCTCCAGTTCCGCCAACGGCACCACGAACAGCTCCGCCATTCCCGAAGCCGGCACCGACGACGGCGCGACGATCACGATGTGGTCGCGAGCCCCGCTGCAGAAGCAGGCGACCAACGCGGTCAACGACTACAACAAGACCCACAAGAACCAGGTCAAGCTGACGCTGCTGCCCAACGATGATGTCGAGGGCAAGGTGGGAGCCGCTGTGCAGACCAACAGCCTGCCCGACCTGCTCGCGGGCGACGTCGTCCGGGTCCCTTACTGGACCAAGGAGGGCGTCTTCATGGACCTGACCAAACAGATCGACGCGCTGCCGAACAAGTCCGACATCCAGTCGGGTCACATCGCCGCAGGCACGGTCGACGGCAAGGAGCACACTCTCCCGTTCGTCTCCGACATCTCGGTGATGGTGTGGAATGAGGATCTGTTCCAGCAGGCCGGGCTCGACCCGGCGAAGGGTCCGGCGAATCTCGATGACTTCGTCAAGGACGCGAAGGCCGTCGCCGGCTTGAACCAGCCGGGCGTGGCCGGCACGTATGTCGCCGGCGAGTCAGGAGGAGCGCTCGCGTTCACGCTCTTCCCCATGATCTGGGGCAGCGGTGACGACGCGCTGAACAAGGCGGGCACCACGTCGTTGCTCGCCAGCTCCAACGCACAGAAGATCTACTCCGGCCTGCGCGAGCTCGCCGACATGCCGAACGGCATCGGTGCCGGCTCCAAGACGGACACCGGCGCCACCTGGACCGCTCCGTTCCAGAACGGGAAGATCGGCGTGATGGCCTACCCCTTCACTGCGGTCAGTGCCCTCTTCAAGACCTCGCCGTTCAAGATCGGCGTGGCTCCGATCCCCGGCGTGGACAGCGGTTCGTCGACCTTCCTCGGCGGTGACGCGATCGGCATCAGCAAGAGCTCCAAGCACTCAGCGGAGGCGTGGAACTTCCTTTCCTGGCTGATGACGGAGAAGGCGCAGAAGACGGTGTTCGCCGACAACAACGACACCGCCTCCAACATCAAGGTGCTGGAGAACGACTACACCGGCGCCGATCCTCGCACCCTGATCGGGAACGCGACAGTGAAGACCGGGCAGACCCCGATCGCGGAGAACTTCAACACGGCGTTCAACGCGGCCGGCAGCCCCTGGCAGATCCTGATCCAGGATGCCATCTGGGGTGACGCGTCCAAGACCAAGGCGAACAACGACGCGATCACGGCGGCTCTGGGTGGTTGATAGCAGCACGGCTGCACGAGTCACTCGATCTCGTACCCGGTTCTCGAGGCGGACGGCGCCCGCCGTTCGCCTCGAGAACCTGCGCGGTTGGCTGTTCGCCGCTCCCACGGCGGTTCTCGTCCTCGGCCTCTTCATCGCCCCGCTCGTCGTCGTCATCATCATGGCGGCGTCCAACTGGACCCTCCTCGGCGGCAACCAGGGAAACAACTTCCCCCTCAACTTCACCAACGTCTTCAAGGATCCGCTCCTGCCAGGAGCCATCTGGTTCACCATCGAGTACACGATCATCACGACGGTGATCCTGATGCCGATCGCCTTCGGCCTCGCGCTTCTGGTCCAGGAAGCGAGGAAGTGGAACGCGATCCTCCGCACGGCGATCCTGATCCCCTCCGCCATGGGTATCGCATCGGCGTCGCTGCTGTTCTATGCCCTGTACTCGCCACAGATCGGCCCGCTGACCCCCCTGCTGAACCTGATCCCGGGGTTCCAGGAAGGTGAGTCCGTGCTCAGCACCCCTGGCGGCGCGCTCTGGGCCACAGTGCTGCTGGTGGTCTGGCGATTCGCCGGCTTCTACATGCTGCTCATGATGGTGGGCCTGCAAGCCATACCGGGTGAGGTGTACGAGGCCGCGAAACTCGACGGCGCGGGTCGGCTGAAGACCCTGATGCGGGTGACCATCCCGCTCCTTCGACCCACCATCGCGATGACCCTGATCATGTCGATCACCGGATCCCTCCTGGCGTTCGACCAGTTCTACATCCTCACCGAAGGCGGACCGAACAACTCCACGATGACCATCGTCCAGCTGATCTACCGGGAAGCTTTCCAAACCAACCGGGACCTCGGAATGGCCGCGGCACTGACCGTGATGCTTCTCATCGCTCTGGTCATCATCAACGCCATCCAGCTGAGGGCACTGCGCGTCGGTGCTGACGAGGACTGAACAATGAAGACGACCAAAGTCACAACCCAGTCCACGTACTACGTGCTGACCACAGTTCTTGCCATAGTCTTCCTGCTGCCACTCGTCTGGGCGGTCATCGTGTCGGTCTCGCCGGCCCAAGGCACGGCGCAGATCCACGGATTCGGGTTCGGCAACTACACGAAGATGTTCGACTACGGGTTGGGGCTTCCGACCTACCTGAAGAACTCGCTGATCCTCTCGATCAGCGCAACCGTCCTCACGATCGTGCTCGCAGCGACCGGAGGTTATGCGTTCGCGCGGTTCCGGTTCTGGGGCAAGAACACCCTCTTCGTCCTCGTGCTGTCGATCATGATGATCCCGTACGCCGCACTGCTGATTCCTCTGCTGGTCTGGATGAACCAGATCGGACTGCAGAACTCTCTCTTCGGGGTGGCACTGGTCCTCACCCTGTTCCAGATGCCGTTCGGGATCTTCATGATGCGGAACTCCTTCTCGGCAGTCCCGCGCGAACTCGAAGACGCGGCGTTGATGGACGGATGCAATACCTTTCAGGCCTTCTATCGCGTCATGATCCCCGCGGTGCGCCCCGCCATCGTGACCGTCGGCCTGTTCTCCTACCTGGCAGCGTGGAATGACTTCATCATCTCGCTCTACCTCCTCGGTGCCGACAATTCGCCGCTGCCGCTGGCGCTCGTCAACATGCGTCAACAGACCATGGGGGTCATCGACTACGGGTCGACCACCGCCGGAGTCGTCGTCCTGACCATCCCCGCGCTCATCCTCTTCCTGGCCCTTCAGCGCTATTACGTTCGCGGATTCACCGACGGTGCGATCAAGGGGTAGCCCTCCCAGGCGGCAGCCAGAACGGCGCCGTTCAATGACCTCAACTTCGACTCCACCACCAGCACCCGGCCTCGTGCCGCAGCCTTCGAGGAACAGCCCATGACCCTGACCAGCCCCTCCCGACGAGTCACTACGCCCGTCACTCCCGCCAACCCTTCGCACGGAGCACTGCGCCCGCTCGGCCTCAGCGAGGTGCAGATCACGGGAGGATTCTGGTCACGGATGCAAAGCGTCAACGCCGACGGCACGCTGCCGCACATCGCCCACTGGCTCGAGCGCGAGGGTTGGCTCGGAAACTTCGACCTCGCGGCGACCGGAAGCCTCACCCCGGAGAATCGGCGCGGCCGCGAGTTCTCCGACTCCGAGGTCTACAAGTACCTGGAGGCCGTCTCCTGGCAACTCGGCGAACACCGCGACGACAAGCTCGAGAAGCACTTCCGCTCTGTCGTCAGCCGGGTCGCCGCGGCACAAGAGCCTGACGGGTATGTGAACACCCGATTCGGCCGGCCGGGACAGCAAGCGCGCTGGTCCGATCTGGCATGGGGACACGAGCTCTATTGCGCCGGCCACCTCTTCCAGGCCGCGGTTGCGCGCATCCGCACCAAACCCGACGCCGACGATGGTCTCGCCCAGGTGGCAACCCGCCTCGCGGACCTCATCTGCGAGGTGTTCGGCGTTGATGGCATCCAATCGGTCTGCGGGCACGCGGAAGTCGAGACGGGCCTCGTCGAACTCGGCCGTGCCACCGGCAGCGACAAGTACATCGAACAAGCCCGGATCTTCATCGAGCGGCGCGGCACCGGAGTCCTTCCGGACATCGAATTCGGTCGTGCCTACTACCAGGACGACATTCCCGTACGTGACGCCGATGTGCTGCGCGGTCACGCCGTACGCGCAAACTACCTCGCCTCTGGCGCGGTCGACGTGGCCATCGAGACCGCCGACGGGGTCCTGCTCGACTCGCTCACCCGTCAGTGGCAGAACACGGTCGCGCGCCGCACCTACATCACCGGTGGGCAGGGCTCCCACCACCAGGACGAAGCATTCGGCGAGGACTTCGAGCTCCCGCCGGACAGGGCCTACTCGGAAACCTGCGCCAGCGTGGCGTCCATTCAGTTCAGCTGGAGGCTTCTGCTCGCACACGGCGACTCGAAGTACGCGGATCTCATCGAACGCACGCTCTACAACGTTGTCGCCACCTCGCCCGCCGCGGACGGTCGCAGCTTCTACTACGCCAACACACTCCACTGCCGGGTCCCGGGAGAGCCGGCAGACCCGGACGCCGTTTCGCCGCGCGCCGAAGCATCCCTGCGGGCGCCGTGGTTCACGGTCACGTGCTGTCCCCCCAACGTCGCGCGCACCTTGGCCAGCCTGGACGCGTACGTCGCCACCGCATCCGCCGAGGGCATCCAGATACACCAATACGCCCCGGCCAAGATCGCGACAACGCTCGACGACGGGGAGAGCATCGAACTGTCGATCGAGACCGACTACCCCACGACCGGAGCGGTGACGATCCGCCCGCTGCGCGACGCAAGCAAGCCGTGGACCCTCCAGTTGCGTGTGCCCGCCTGGGCGAACGGATCCAGCTTGACCGTCAATGGTGGGGTGGTGCCCGCCGAACCGGGATACGTGACCCACCGCCGCCAGTTCCGCGCCGGCGACGAGATCGTGCTCGACCTGCCGATCGAGCCGCGGCTTTCCGAGCCGGACCGACGCATCGACGCCGTGCGCGGCGCGGTCGCCGTCGAGCGCGGACCGGTCGTGTACGCGCTCGAGTCCGTCGATCTGCCCGATGGATGGGGGGACGTCTCGAACATCGTCATCGATACGTCGGTCGCACCGCAGGACCAGGGCGAGCGGGTGGTCGTCCAACTCGCACGCAGCATCGCAGGCGAGAAGCCCTGGCCCTACAACACCTCCGACCCCAGCCACGAAACCCACAGCTCGCTGGTGCCACTCATCGCGTACCACGACTGGGCCGAACGGGGTCCGTCCACGATGCGCATCTGGCTCCCGACGCTCTAAGGGCACGACGACGCGCGCCCGTTCGCCGGGCGCCTGATCCATGGTGTCCTTCCAGCCGGCGCCGGATTCCACCGACCTGTTCATGCCACGCGCGATCACCTGGAACGGGTCGAGGCGGATGTGGACGCGGCGGGGGAACTCGGCGAACAGGTCCCCGATGTCGCCGTCCCGGAGACGAGGGCATGCTGAGTCCGTGGCGGGCGCGTCTCCGATGGCCCAGCCGCAGCGATGGCAGGGTTCGGGTCGAGGTTGAGGATGCCGCGCCCGACGATCGTGACAGGACCCGCGAGTTCGACGTTTCGGATCTCCCCCGGCGTGCCCTCGAGTTCGACGTTCATCGTGCTCGGCCTGCCGAGCGAGTCGCCTTGGCGCAGCGTGACCCTTTCGCCTGGCCGGACGAGGCCATGGCGAAGCAGATAGGCCGCCGCTGCACCGGCGGCGCTGCCGGTTGCGATGTCTTCGACGGAACCGTCGTTCTCCCAGTGGCGGCCCGTGCGTTCGGCGACGTTCAGCAGATAGGCGAACTGCGCGTCGAGTTCGTCGAGCAATTGCTGCAGCGTCGGATGCACGACGTGGGCGCGGCCGACTCCGGACGTCACGGGAACGATCAGGTAGCGCAATCCCGTCGACACGACCTCCACGGGGAGTCCGCTGGCCAGGTCGCCTCCGTTCAGACCGAAAGCGAGGGCGGCGCGGGAGGCCTGCGCCTCGCTTGCGACCGCCCCGAAGACGGGAGCCCCCTGATCCATTCGCGCGTGCACAGTCTTATGGCCTTCCTCCCTGGCCGTGCCGACCGGAACGACGCGTTCCCGTAGGCGTAGAACCCAATCGTGCGTGCGAGCGGTGCCGTGAAGCTCGTGGAGAACGGCTGCGGCTCCCAGCACAGGGTGCCCAGCGAAGGCGAGTTCGCCGTTCATGTCGAACACGCGTGCGTCATAGGTGGTGATGCATCGAGTCGGGGTGAGGAAGATCGTCTCGAACTGACGCAGCTCGCGAGTAACGGCCCCCATTGTCGCCTCGTTCATCGGTACGTCACTCAAGACGACCGTCACGCTGTTTCCCCCTAAGGGGCGGTGCGAGAACACGTCGCAGATGAAGAAGGCCCTCTCGGATGCATCGTGCAGCTGACCGCCCAGCTTCGACATGTGCACGAGGGTAGGCGTCCGGCGGTCGTCACCTAGCAGGCCAATCTGCCTAATGTGGTCTTATGCAGGCGACGAACTTGACGCGTGTCCTCGGACAGTGGCGCGGACGCGGTCCGACATTGGTGGCAGCGCTGCAAGAGGCTGTCTCGGCGGCCGTCTTGGATGGCCAGCTGGCACGAGGGACGCCACTGCCCTCCGAACGGAGCCTGGCGGCCGCACTCGGTGTCAGTCGCGTCACTGTGACGGCGGCGTACGACGCGCTACGTGCGGCTGGATGGATTCGCACGACGCCCGGCGCCGGCAGCGAGGTGCAACTGCCGGACTGGCTGGACGCACGCGTCGATGCCTCGGCACCGCGCGTCGACGGTGCGATCGACCTGACTCTCGCGGCGCCTGGCGCGCCGCTGCCCGTGTACTTGGCTGCCCTCGCACGAGCTACGGAGCGGTTGCTTCGCCATGCGCGCTCCCCTCGGGCAGAGGCACTGCCGGGATTGGCCGAGGCGATCGCAGATCGTTACACCCGCGGCGGTCTCGCCACCCGGCCGGAGCAAGTCCTGGTGACAACGGGTTCCGGTGCGTCTCTCGCTCTTCTCGCGCGGCGCTTCCTTCGGCCGGGGGTCGCTGCGCTGGTCGAGTCTCCGACCTATCCGGGCGCTCTCGACCTGCTGCGTTCCTCCGGTGCGCGCGTCGTCGGCTGGCCGGTCTCTCGCGGTTGGGATCCCGAGCAGTTCCAGCAGTTGCTGCGTCGACACCGTCCCGCCGTGGTCTATCTGATCCTCGACTTCCACAACCCGACCGGCGCGTTGGCGACCGCTGCCCAACGTCGCGAACTCGCCCAGCACGCCAGGGCGGCAGGCGCTCGACTCGTGCTGGACCAGACAATGGCCGATCTGGATCTGCGCGGTCCGGATGCCGCCGCCATGCCGAATGCCCGCGATGGTGCCGGAACCTTCCGGATCGGCTCCATGGCCAAGACCGTCTGGGCCGGGCTTCGCGTCGGATGGCTGCGCGGGCCCGCGACGGATATCCGAACGCTGAACGCCCTGCCCGAGACGTACTACTTCACCCCGCCCACCCTCGAGCAGTTGACCGCGCTGGAATTGTTCGACGGCTTGGACGATCTGATCGTCGCTCGTCGGCAGCAGCTACGCGAGCAACGAGCGACGCTGCTGTCTGTACTGGAGTCCTTGCCGCAGTTGCGTCTCACCCAGGAGCCGCTCGGTGGCCTCAGCGCCTGGCTCGAGTTATCCGGGCAGATGTCCTCTGCGACTTTCGCCAGACACGCACCGCAACTGGGTTTGAGGCTGCTGCCAGGGGGCCGCTTCTCGGCCGACGGCACGCTCGACCGCTATCTGCGCCTGCCCTTCAGCCTGCCGCAGGACACGCTCGTCGAAGCCGGGCGGAGGCTCGGTGACCTTCTCCAGGTCGCCGAACGCTGAGTCTCAGCGCTCGGCGATCCCGTTCTCGATCGGGGGATCCTGCCGAGTTCGGCGACCACGAGGAGGGGAATCCCACCGCCACAGCAACGGCACGGACACCACAGCGACCAGCAGCGAGAGCACACCACCGACCATCCACGGGGCGACCAGTCCGTACTGAGCTGCAACGAAGCCTCCGGCGAGCGCGCCCAGCGGCGTGGCGCCGTAGGCCAGCATCCGGCTGGCGGCCGTCACCCGCCCGAGCATTTCGTTCGGGATCAGCCGCTGCCTCGTGGAGCTGGAGACCACATTCCGCATCGACAACGCCATCGAGAACACGGCGAAGAGACCCACCATGACGATCGGACTATGCCCGATGGCGGCGATCGCCAGCCACGCGAGCGGGCTGATCACCTCGACCGCGATCGCGATCCGTCGCGCTCCGAACCGTTTGACGACCCGAGCGCTGAACAGGCCACCGATGACCGCGCCCGCGGCCATCGCTGCCAGGAGGACGCCGTAACCAGCGGGACCGATGTTCAGAACATCGCGAGCGAACAGGACCAGCAGGGACAGGGCCATCGCTTCACAGAAGTTCCCGGCAGCAGAGATCAGTGTCAGCAGCCGAGGCAGCCTGGACCGCATCAGCCATCGCAGACCCTCTCTGATGTCCGTCCAGACGGATGATCGGGACGCGGCGGCAGACGAAGCCCGGTGCTCTGATGTCGGCGAGGGTTTGATGCGCAACAGAAGCAGGACCGATCCGCCGAAGCTGATCGCATCCACAAGGAATGGCACCGCTGAAGAAACGGCGAAGAGGGCCGACCCTATCGGCGGCCCGAGGAAGTCCCTCGAGGCGGACTCGGCGGCCACCAGCCTCCCGTTGGCCGCGTCCAGATCATCTTCCTCGACGATCGTCGGGACGAACGCCTGGCTGGCGCTCATGAAGAGCACGTCCGCGCATCCCATCACGAACGCCAGCACGTAGAGCATCCAGATCTGCGTCACGTGAAGACCGGCCACCGCGGCGATCACGGCGACCACCAGCATCTGCCCGACCTGCGTGAACAGCATGAGCCGGCGTCGATCCGCGCGGTCGACGATCACCCCTCCGAACAGGGCGACGGTCAGCCAGGGCAGTCGCCCGGTGAACACGACCGCGGCGATCAGTCGCGGGTCGACCGTCAGACTTGCAGCCAGGAGCGGAAGCGCCGCCAGCACGGCGCCATCGCCCAGCGAAGAGACGAGGCTCGCTGACCAGAAGTACGTGAAGATACGACGGGGGCGCGCCGGCGTCCGGCAACGATCGACCGTCATGCTGGGTCCCTCGTGCACCAGCTCGCGGACGAGGACGAATCGTTTCGCACCACCCGAGTCCATCAATATGCCGTCTCGACGACCAGGCCAATCCATCACCATTGGCCTTATGGTTGCCACAGACCAGGATCCCCACTGCGGCTCTTGCGACCGAGGAGAAACCCGAGTAGACCTGGCCGTCGAGTCGCGCGATCCGTTCGCGCGTTGGCCGCACAACCGCGAACGGTCATGGGAAGGAACTGTGTTGGACAGCGAACTGGCCAGGGTGCTCGACGATCTCCACGACTACGGTGTTCGCCACGATGCCGCCGAAGCGGATCGGCTCGATCGCCTGCGCAACGTCGAGCCGGACACGGCAAGACTCCTGGCCGTTCTCGTGCGCGCCACGCACTCCACGAGGATCCTCGAACTCGGGACCTCGAATGGATACTCGACGCTGTGGCTTGCCGACGCCGCCCGGGCCACGGGTGGAGTCGTCACCAGCGTCGAACTCGACGCGGCACGCAGTAGCGAGGCTGCCGTGAACATCCAACGTGCCGGCCTCGCCGAGTGGGTCGATCTGCTCGTCGATGACGCAGGGATCGTGCTCATGGAGTCGAAGGACGCATCACAGGACTTCATCTTCCTCGACGCGGAACGGCGGCATTACGTCGGATACTGGGCGAACCTGCGCCGCGTTCTCGAGCCCGGCGGCCTCCTCGTCGTGGACAATGTTCTCTCCCACGCCGATCAGGTCGAAGACTTCCGGTTGCTGGTAGCGGCCGACCCCGGCTTCAGCGAAGCACTCGCCCCGACCGGAGCCGGAGCACTCTTGATCGTCCGCGAACCCGTGCCCGCATCGGGAGAAGAGGTAGTCCGATCGTGATCGACATCGAATCTCTCCGTGTGCGCCTCTATCGGCAGCTCGCCGACGAGGGCCGTGTCGCCGCCCCTTCCGAGATCGCGACCGAGCTCGGCGTCACCGCAACCGATGTGACAGCCGCATTGGACGTACTCCACCGTGATCGTCATCTCGTACTCGACTCGCACGGTGAGATCGAACTCGCTCACCCCTTCGGCACGCGGGACTTCGGGTTCTCCGTGAAAAGCTCGACCGTGCTGTGGTGGGGCGGATGCGCGTGGGACGCATTCGCGATCCCGCACCTCGTCCCCGACTCCTCCCCAGCCCTGATCGCCACCACGTGCCCCTCCTGCGGCTCCGCGCTCGCGTGGAACGTCGACCGGGACCGGCCGCCATTCGGCGCCGGCGTGGCTCACTTCCTCGTGCCCATGGCGCACGTCTGGGACGATGTGATCCACGCTTGCGAGAACCAGCGAATCTTCTGCAGCGAAGCCTGCATCGACGCCTGGCTTGAGCGAACACAGCAGCCGCGCGGCGCGGTCTTCGGCCTCGACAGGTTGTGGCGTCTCGCCTCCGATTGGTACACCGGTCGACTGGACCACGGCTATCGCAGACGGGAGCCGCTCGAAGCGGCCGCGTATTTCCGTGATGCCGGGCTCACCGGCGCATTCTGGGGCAACTAGGCGGCAACGCCGTCACAGCGCCGCCTCGTTGCCGGGCAACGCACTCGTCGACACCTCGCCTGTGCATGATCAACTTCACGTCGGGAAAGTGGTGCCCTGGATCTCCAGGACTTCGACGCTCTGGGGTGGCCGGAGAAACCCCTGCTCCTGGATGGCCGCGACTGTGCTCAGATAGGTCGGCGACACCTCGAGTGCCTCCGCGGCCGACCCGGACGTCCAGACGGTGACGACGACGCGTTCCTCACCCGATCCAGAGAAGTAGAGTCCGAGGAACCCGGATTGCGAGCGGAACATCGGAAGCGATCGCTCGTTGGCGAACCGTTGGTATTCACTCTCCCTGGCCAGGACGATGCGGGTACGCCAGAGGCGCAGGATCATGGGAGCGTCGGGCGACCCTGTTGAACCTTCGGCGCTTTCGGCGCCGGTTCCCCTGTCGGCTGCGCTGTGGATACCGCCAGAGGCCCGGGATGGTACTTCAGACTTCACGGAGTCGTGCTGCATCGTCCAAGCCTCGCGAGTGCCGGCTGAACGCACCAGACCAATGGTTCGCCCGTGGTCTGGCCCTCCGTCAGGCAGCGGAGACACCGCAACCCGCGCGGGGCCCCTGAGCCGGCACTCGCCGACCAAGGGGCCCCGCGACGATCACCTGGGTCGGGTGGTCACTCCTTTGCGACGCTCATGCTCACGCTCGCGACGATCAGCGGCTGAGTGGCATCCTTTGCGACCAACCGCAAGTCGGCGGAGAGGTTCTGCGCCTCACTGAGCTGGCTTCCGCTGAGTCGCACGGTCTGCGTCTCCCACGTGCCTGACCCCGCGCTGCTCACGGACGGAGCGGCGTGGTAGGGATCCCCCGGCGCGTCGTACTGCGCCGTGAAGCCCTGCCCGGCACTGCCCCAGTAGGTCACAGTCAGATCGATGTCAGCCGCGGCCGCCACAGCACTGGACGGGTCGACCTGCAGGTACACGTTCGATGTCGGCGCCCCACTCTGGCTGCTCGTCCAGGTCTCAACCGCGGCGGTGCCGCCCTGAGTCGTTTCGGTCAGGTTGCCGTCGGCGCCGTGTCCCGTCTGACCGAGCCCGAGGAACTGCATGCCCTCGCCCGGTGCTCCCGCTGTCACCGAGACGGTCGACTCGGCCGAACCGGATGTGACCGGGCAGGTCAGCGGAGCGGGAGTGCCCCGCGGGATCGGTCCTGCGACGACCCGCCAGTAGGCCAGTCCTGCCGAATCCAACTTCGTCGGCACGCAAAGACCGCCGTCATTCGTCACGGACTGGGCGAGCGGCCGACCCGTCGTGCCGTCGACGACGTGATATGCACCCTTCTTGAGGTTGAGGCCATCGGTGCGCAGCACGACGGATCCGTCATACGGATACACACTGCTCACCTCGGCGACAACGATCTGCGCGCTCCTGCCGTCCGCTGCCACGGTGGGCACCACCTGCAGTGCGCCGGCGCTCGTCAGTTGCGCATAGGCGGGCGCATAGTCGGTGAGCTGCGAGTCGTCGTTCAGCACCACGCCGCCGTGCGAGGCGTATGCGGCGATGCGGGCGTCCTGCCCGTTCAACGGCAGCACCGCCCGGTAGTGGGACAGGTCGGCGCGACCGTTGGCGATCTCCTGGCTGGTGACGATGTCGAATCCCGATTGATCGCGATCCCACGCTGTCGTGATGAGGTTCTCGACGTTGACCAGCGAACCACCCGCGCTGTTGTCATAGCCCTGGGACACATCGATGTACAGCGCGACCGGCTGCGAGGGATACGATCCGTCGAGCGACTTCAGCGTGGACAACCACGAGGTGTAGATCGGATACCCGTAGACGTCCTTATCCGTTCCGTCGTGGATGAAGAAGTCCTCGCCACCGCCTTCAGGCAGGCCGAGACCATAGTTCGCGACCCATTGCGCAGCCTGGGCGTTCAGTGCGGCCGCCCCATCCGGTGCCGTCCATTCTTGAGCCAGCTTCACGCCGTAGGCCCGAGCGAGCGAGCCGAATGTCAGGGCGAGGCCTGGTGACTGCGCAGCATCCACGATCACGGTGACGTCATACCGGCTGGCCAGGGAGAAGAACGTGTCCGGATTGTTCGCGTAGCTCGGGGCATTCGCGAGGTGGCCGCCGAAGTAGTAGTACAGCGGGCCGTCGGTGACTTTTCGCACCGCGGCCGTCATGCGCCCGTACGTGTCCTCGACACTCCACGACCGGAACGCCTGGTAGACGTCGGCGAGTGGTTCGCCCGGCTTCGCCGCCGGAACCTCCGAGAATGACGCGTACGTCGTGCCGTACTTCGCGTTGAAGGCTGCGATCCCATGGAAGTGGTCCGGTAGGTAGTGCGCGTGGAACTCGTCGACGTCTGTCGCAGCCCATCCGCCCGTGCCCTGGTTGTCCCATTGGGCGTCGAGGAACCCATAGTCGAGAATGGAGCCGCCGTAGCCCGGCTCGTGGGTGATGTGGCGCACGGTCTTCTCGACGTAGCTCAGGTAAGCGGCTTGTCCGCCACCCCACCATGCAGGGGCGACGCCGGTCGCACCATCACTCGTGACCTCGCGGTCGGTCTCCCATGACGCAGGGCTGCCGCTCCAGCCCGACTGCCAGAAGATCGGGACGAGCGTGATGTGGGCCTTCGCCGCGTTCGCGAGTTCGGTGTCGAGTTCGGAGAAGTCGTATGTGCCGTTCGAGGGCTCGATTCCGCCCCATGGCAGATCGATCTCTGCGCCGGTGATGCCCTTCGCTCGCAAGGCCTGAAAGTCGGAGACCGACCAAGGCGTGCCGTTGTTGTCGAAAAAGAGTTGCGTATCCCAGAGCTTCGCGTCGGAGGAGCCGTGTAGAGGCGGATGGCCAGATGGGCCGGCATGAGCGGGCATCGCCGCCGATATCGAGAGAAGAGCGACGCCAAGCGCTGCCGTTATGGCCGGCGCCAATCGTTTAACCACCGTGTAAGGCCTTTCAATCATGTTCTGTCATGGAGAAAGGACCAGGGCACGAAGCGGGCGCGTGGTACTCCACCCGGATCGTCATCGATCCCGGCCCGCCCGAGAAAGTATCACTCTGTGTGTTATAAATCCACACTGCAGTTGACCGGCGGCGCGCTTCTCTCGTGATCGTGGGCGAGTTGTCCGCGGGGTGCGAGTCGGCCCAGGGAAAGGCACCGCCCGCGCGTTCCTCCCGTCAGAAGACGTATCTCCCGCGGGCCATCCGCAACCACGAACCTGCCCGCAGCGGAATCCCCGTGGCGTGGTTCGCCCGACTGGCTCGTTCCCGATGCGCGGGTTCGACCAAGCCCTGTTCTTAGCCGCTCTGTTAGGGGTGACGTCACGGCTGCCGAGGTTGCGCCCGGATGATCGTGTGGTGCGGATGATCGCTTCCGGATGCGTTCATCAGCAATATTGGGTGCGTCGCGGTCCCTGAACGCCCGCGGCCATAAGAATGAGCATTAGTTGCACAGCCGCGATCGACGCGGTCAGGTTGGTCGACTCGAAGCTCACGCGGGCTTCTCCATCATGAACAGCCGACGGTGCTCGGGTGCTCCAGCAGAAGGGAAACATCATGTTCAACGACAATGGGTCGTTCTTGCTCGCACTCCTCGAATTCTTCCTGTTCATCGCTTGGTTCATGTGCCTGTTCTGGGTGTTCGGCGACATCTTCCGCAGCAGCGATCTCGGTGGAGTCGCCAAGACGCTGTGGGTGCTGTTCGTGATCATCGTTCCGTGGCTCGGCATCCTCGTCTACCTGATCGCTCGCGGCGGCGGAATGCAGAAGCGCCAACTGGAACAGGCGCAGGCGATGCAAACGGCGCAGGCGGACTACATCAAGTCCGTCGCCTCATCCTCTGGAACGTCGGCCGCCGAGCAGATCGCCTCCGCGAAGTCGTTGCTGGACTCTGGCGCCATCACACAGGCCGAGTTCGATGCCCTGAAGGCGAAGGCGCTCGCCTGACGCCGGCCCAGCAGTAGGGGTTACTCCGAGGGAATGCGCTCATCGGGGTCGTCGCGAAACGGCGCTCCCCTGCGGTGCTCGGGCGGTCTTGTTTCTCGCCGCCCGAGCGCCGGTGGCGTCGATACCGGCGCCCCCGAACTCGGAACTGCCACCCCGTGCGTGGTCGCGCCCCTTGCCGATCACGATCGATCTGATTGCGCTGATCGAGGGACGACCAACGGCTCGTCGCATTGGCGAGCACCTTCCGCCAGGCGGTGCGCTCAGCGTCGTCGGTATCGGGTGTCGTGCCCCTGAGCGCTCCCCTGCCGAGGCTTCCTCGAGCCCTTCTGCCCACCACGATCGGCCTTGAGCTCGATGAGCTTGCCGCTGATGCGCGTGTCCTCGAGCCTGCTCAGGACCTCGCCGGGCAGCGCATCCGGAAGCTCGACGATCGAGAAGTCCGGAAAGATCTTGATCGCGCCGAAGTCGTCGCGACTGAGACCGCCCTCGTTGGCGAGTGCTCCGACGATCTGACGGGGCTCGACACGCTGACGCCTTCCCACCTCGATGCGGTAGGGCGCCAGTGCCCCTCGGGATGCGCGTTCCCGGCGATCCGCACGGCCGCTCGGACCGCGATCGCCGCGCTCGGCCCGAGAGTCTCGCTCCGGCCGCCCTTCACGTCCGAGCTGCCGGGTGAGCGCGTCGTCCGCGGAGAGGAGCAGCGGCTCGTCGCCCTGCGCGACGACGGCGAGAGCTGCGGCGACATCCGTCTCCGGAACATCGTGGTGCTCGACGTAGTGCGCGATGATGTCGCGGAATGCCGAGATGCGAGACTCCTGCTCGAGCGCTGAGGTGATCGCGTCGTCGAAACGGCTGAGGCGCGTCGAGTTGATGTCCTCGACGGTCGGAAGCTGCATCTGCGCGATGGATTGGCGGGTCGCCTTCTCGATCGTGGTCAGCATGCGCCGTTCGCGCGGCGTGACGAAACTGATGGCCGAGCCACTGCGACCGGCGCGCCCCGTGCGTCCGATGCGGTGCACGTACGACTCGGTGTCGATCGGCAGGTCGTAGTTGACGACATGGCTGATGCGGTCGACGTCGAGGCCGCGGGCTGCGACATCCGTCGCCACCAGGATGTCGAGCTTGGCGGACTTGAGCTGCTCCACCGTGCGCTCGCGCTGCGCCTGCGGCACGTCGCCGTTGATCGCCGCGGCCGTGTAGCCGCGGGCACGCAGCTTCTCGGCGAGCGTCTCGGTCTCATTCTTGGTGCGGACGAACACGATCATTCCCTCGAAGTTCTCCACCTCGAGGATGCGGGTGAGTGCGTCGACCTTCTGCGGGTACGAGACGACCAGATAGCGCTGCGTGGTGTTCGCCGAGGTGGTGGTCTTGCTCTTGACCGTCACTTCCTGCGGGTCACGCAGATAGGTCTGCGAGATGCGGCGGATCTGCGCCGGCATAGTCGCGGAGAACAGTGCGACCTGCTTCTCCGCCGGCGTCTCGGCGAGGATCGTCTCGACGTCCTCCGCGAAGCCCATCTTCAGCATTTCGTCCGCCTCGTCGAGGACGAGGTACTTGAGCTCGGAGAGGTCGAGGGTGCCCTTGTCGAGGTGATCCATGATGCGACCGGGGGTACCGACGACGACGTGAACGCCGCGCCGCAGCGCCGACAGCTGCACCCCGTAGCCCTGACCGCCGTAAATGGGCAACACGTGCGCGCCGCGCACGTGCGCGGCATACGCTTCGAACGCCTCCGAGACCTGCAGGGCCAGCTCGCGCGTTGGAGACAGGACGAGTGCCTGCGGGATCTTCTGCGAGACATCGAGCCGCGAGACGATCGGCAGCGCGAACGCAGCGGTCTTCCCTGTGCCCGTCTGCGCGAGACCCACGACGTCGCGTCCCTCCAGCAGCAGCGGGATCGTCGCCGCTTGGATCGCCGAAGGCGTCTCGTAGCCGACTTCCTTGAGCGCTTTGAGCACAGCGTCACTCAGCCCGAGGTCGGAGAACCCCGTCGGCTCGGGGGCGCTATCGCCCGCCACTTTCCCCGAATCCTCAGCCGTCATGCTTCAAAGGTAGATGCCTTCCGTTCCCGAGTCGACGCGGCCGCCGCCCTGCGGCCCGTTCTGGGCGGCTCGAGTCGGGAGCATCCTGCGTTGTGTTGGTAGGGGAAGCGCATGATCGCAGCCCTTACGAGCACGCTCTACCCATCCGCGCAGACGATCCAGGCATTCCTCCGCAGCGCATCCAGAGAAGAAGACCGTCGGTGCGATTGCTAACCTCCTCCAGATGCGGAATCTGGACTGGGGAGGGCTGCGCAACCTCCGCGACCTCGGCGGGTTGCCGACAGCGTTGTCCTCGACGGGCAAGACGACCATGGGCCGTACGCGGCGATCCCATCCAGTGGTCACGGAACGCTTCGCAGTCGGAACGCATTGCCGTCGGGATCGGCGAGCATGACGCCGTCGGACAGCTCGGCCCGGCGGGATGCGCCGAGCTGCACCAGGCGTTCGGCCTCACGCGACGGATCCGCTGCGACCAGCTCGAAGCGCTGACGATTGCGTGCATTCCTGGATTCGGTTCCCGGCCTGTGCCAGGAGTCCCACGAGATCTTCGTTCCGCCTACCGGGGACTGGATTGCCGTTTGGTCTCCTTCATCCCACACCAAGAGCCAACCGAGCGCGTCTCGCCAGAAGAAGCCGACGTCGCGGGTGCCGTCACAGGTGACCTCCCCGACAAAGCCCGTTCCGCTCATCCAGTTGTTGCCCGGCTCGAGAACGCAGAGTTCGTTACCGCCTGGGTCGGAGAGAACCACGTGCGGGGCATCCGGCTCCTGGCCGACGTCCAGATAGTGCGCGCCCCGACTCAGCGCCGCCTCGACGATCCGAGCCTGGTCATCGGGATCGGTACTGGCCAGGTGCAGATGCAGCCAGGGCCGGCCGATCTGTTCGCCGTGGGACGCCGTGAATCGGAACCCGACCTGGAACTCGTCGCCGGGTACGAGCACGCCGTCACGTTCATCCACGACCTCACGCCCCAGTATTCCCGCCCAGAAGGCGCCCACCGCGGAAGGATCCGCCACGTCGAAGGCCACTGCTTCCAGCCGCGCTGCCATGCGTGGAGGCTAACACCGCGCCTCACACCAGCAGTCGAACGCGGACAGCTCGGTCACGGCAGCCCACGCATCGCGCGCTGATGCATCCCTTCGGGACAGACCGATCACTTCGTGAGTGTGGTCGATGGAGTTGGCAACGGTGGCAACGAGTCTCGTCGTGAGGTGCCCGAAAAGAATCTGCTATTCGGTGTTGCTATCTACCGGTACTCATGCTTACTATCTAGTGGTAGTCAGCAACACTGAATAGTCGAAGGGAGGGTGCCATGGGTAAGCAGATGACCGAGATGCTCAAGGGCACTCTGGAGGGCATCGTTCTGGCGATCCTGGCCGAGCGGCCCGCATACGGGTACGAGATCACGGCCCGGCTTCGCGATGAGGGGTTCTCCGACATCGTCGAAGGCACCGTGTACGCGCTTCTGATCCGGGTCGAGCAACGCGGCCTGGTGGACGTGGAGAAGGTCCCGTCCGAGAAGGGGCCGCCACGGAAGGTGTATTCGCTGAACGCTTCGGGCGGCGAGTACCTGACGGAGTTCTGGCACAGCTGGAGCTTCCTTGCGGAACACATCGAACAGCTTCACCGCAGCATCAACAACACGCAGAAGGACAACTGATCATGGCAGCAAAGTGGATCGAGACCGTTACCGGATCGCTCGAGCAGAAGAAGCAGTACCGACAGGACAAGGCCCGCATCGAGGCACTCCCGGAACCGTATGGGACGGCGGCGAAGGCGATGCACCGGTACTTCATGTACTACGCCGGCACGGTCGGGGGCGACACGCTGGTGACGATGTTCGGTGACCTGGCCGACCTGTGGGAGCGTGCCGCGACCGATGGCACCCCGGTGCGGGAGATCGTCGGGGATGACCCCGTCGAGTTCGCCGAGACGTTCGCCCAGGCATACACCGGCCGGCAGTGGCTGGACAAGGAACGCGCCCGACTGACCGCTTCCTTCCGCGCCGCGGAGCAGGGAGCACAGAAATGATGACGACCACTGAGCCGGCGATCCGGGTGAGCGGCATCACGAAGTCGTTCAAAGACGTTCACGTGCTGCAGGGAGTGAACTTCGAGGTGACAACCGGGAGCATCTTCGCCCTGCTGGGCTCGAACGGTGCCGGAAAGACCACCCTGGTGAGCATCCTGTCCACCCTGCTGAAAGCCGATTCCGGAACCGCGACAGTGCACGGTCTGGATGTGGCGACCAAGCCGGGCAACGTGCGCTCCTCGATAAGCCTGACCGGGCAGTTCGCGGCGGTCGACGAAGTCCTCACCGGCAGGGAGAACCTGATCCTGATCGCCCGGCTCCGTCACCTGAAGAACCCCGCCGTCGTGGCGGATGACCTCCTCGACCGGTTCTCCCTCACCGACGCCGGTGGCCGCAAAGCCGCCACCTACTCCGGCGGGATGCGGCGCCGGCTGGACATCGCGATGAGCCTGATCGGGAATCCGCCGATCATCTTCCTCGACGAACCGACCACAGGGCTGGACCCGCAGGCCCGCATCGAGGTGTGGCAGACGGTGAAGCAACTCGCCGGACAGGGCACCACCGTGCTGTTGACCACCCAGTACCTGGACGAGGCGGAACAGCTCGCCGACCGGATCGCGATCCTGCACAAGGGCGTGATCATCCAGAACGGCACCCTGGCCGAACTCAAGCAGCTTCTCCCGCCGGCAACGGTCGAGTACGTGGAGAAGCAACCCACTCTCGAGGACGTCTTCCTCACCCTCGTCGGCGACACCGGCGAGACCGACACCACCGGCAGCGCTGCGACGATACCGGCCGGAAAGGATTCCTGATGACCAGTCACGCCCTCGCCGACACCGGCGTCCTCACCGGCCGATCACTTCGCCACATCACCCGCAGCCCCGACACGATCATCACCACGGTGATCACCCCTGTCGCGCTGCTGCTGCTCTTCGTCTACGTCCTCGGCGGTGCCATCCACACCGGATCCGACCAGTCCTACATCAACTACATGCTCCCCGGCATCCTGCTGATCACGATCGCGTCCGGCGTCGCCTACACCGCCTACCGGCTCTTCCTCGACATCCAAGGCGGCATCTTCGGACGCTTCCAGTCGATGCCCATCGCCCGCTCCAGCGTGCTCTGGGCACACGTCTTCACGTCCCTGTCAGCGAACCTCGTCTCCGTCGCCGTCGTCATCGGCGTCGCCCTGATCATGGGATTCCGCACCGGAGCATCCGTCGGCGCCTGGCTCGCCGTCGCCGGCATCCTGATCCTCTTCACCCTCGCCCTGACCTGGATCGCCGTCATCGCCGGCCTCTCGGCGAAAACGGTCGACGGAGCCAGCGCGTTCAGCTACCCGCTGATCTTCCTGCCCTTCATCAGCTCCGCCTTCGTCCCGACCAGCTCGATGCCCGCCCCCGTCGCCTGGTTCGCCGAGAACCAACCCGTCACCTCCATCGTCAACACCATCCGCGCACTCTTCGCCGAACAACCCGTCGGCACAGACATCTGGATCGCCCTCGCCTGGCTCCTGGGCATCCTGATCGTCGCCTACGCGTTCGCCGTCACCATCTACCGACGCAAGATCAGCTGAATCCGCCACACAGCGCCCGGGTCTGGACCTCACCTACGAGCATCCAGACCCAGACGCCATTTCACCCCACACCCGCCTGCTGACGCATCCGTCAGCAGGCACCTGATTCGGGATCGTTCGCCGGTGTCGCCGCTCGCGTGATCGCTGCGCCTCTCGGCGCGCTGGCGCATGGGCGAGGATGTCATCATGACCCATCCGGAACCCGTCTACACACTCGAACAGCTCGAAGCCGAGCCGGTCGCGGAGTTCGCCTCCTTCGACCGCGACGATGCGGTGCGCCTCGGTGAGATCGCCGTTGCTCTCGTGCGTGAGCGTGACCTCAACCTGGCCATCGAGGTGCACATCGGCGACGAGCTGGCATATCGCGCACAGCTCGGATCAACCGGCCAGCACAACGCCGACGTGATCGCAGGCAAGCGGCTCGTCGTGAAGCACTTCCGGCACAGCTCGGTGCTCGCCCGCTTCAAGAAGGATGCCGACCCATCCGTTGCCGACGGTCTCGGTCCCGAGTACAAGTTCTGGGGCGGCAGCATCCCGCTGTTCGTGAACGACGAGTTCGTCGGCACGCTCTCGTCGTCCGGCGAATCGGATGTCGTGGACCACGAGACGATAGCTGATGCCCTGATCCGATTCCGCGGGTAGACGACCGCCGAGCCCAGCGACAACCGCCCGTTCCGGGCAAGCCGCCTGGGCGCGTCCGCGTCTATGCCCATCCGAGTTCGCGCAGTCGCGCGTCATCCAGCCCGAAGTAATGCCCGATCTCGTGCACGAGCGTGATTCGCACGCGCAGCCGGAGGGCGTCGAGATCCGCGCTGTGCTCCTGCATGTTGTTCTTGAACTGAGTGATGCGGTCGGGGAGCTCTCCGTAGCCATACACGCCGCGTGTCTTCAGCGGGCGTCCGCTATAGAGTCCGAAGAGCCGCGGCCGCTCGCCAGCAGGTTGGTTCGCGATGAGGATCGCCACATTCTCGAGACCCCGCACCATGTCCTCAGGGAGAGCGTCGTACTCCTCCTCGACCATCGTCTGGAAGTCCTCATCGGAGATCACGACCATGTCACCCATTTTGTGCCGGCGGGAACGGTCGAGAACGATCGGCACGTCGACACCCGCGCGCACAGAATCCCGCGGCAGGCAGACGCTGCCGCCGCTGTCGAATGTGGCGTTCGGGGTCCGTGGCGGACGCTGATTGTTCGGTGGGTCGCGACTGGTTCGCGTCTATGGTGTCCCTATGAGCGAGGCAGGCTGGCAGGCGTTCCTCTTCGCCGATGACCTTGGCGACTGGGTGATCCTTCATGGCGGACCCACGGCAGTGTTTCGGACGGACTCCTTGCGGCAGGCCGCCTCGCTGGCCGGAGCCATCGCCGACGTTCCGGGGCTTGGCCCTCGTACGGTGTTGACCGCGGCGGCGGACCGACTCACGGTCAAGCTGACCCGTGAGATGTGGGCGACCGAGTCGGATCACATCGCTCTCGCACAAGCGGTCTCCGCCGTCGCGCGATCGCAGGGTGCGCGGGCCGACCGCAGTGCGGTGCAGGAAGTCCAGGTGGCCATTTCTGCTCGGCCGGAGCAGATCGATCTGCCGTTCTGGAGAGCCGTGCTCGGGTATTCGCCGCTCAGCGACGACAACGCCATCGATCCGCTCGGACAGGGCTCGACCGTGTGGATGCAGGAGCTCGACCCCGAGAAACCTCTTCGGCACGCCATGCACATCGATGTTTCAGTCGCCAGCGACGAGGGTGAGGTGCGCGCGGCTGCGGCGGTCGCGGCGGGCGGCCGGATCGTGACCGATTCCGAGGCTCCAGCCTCGTGGATACTCGCCGACCGCGCGGGAAACAAGGTGTGCATCGCGGCATGGCCTGACGGCGCCCCTGGGCTGCGCGACGACTGAGCCGGCGAGGCGCTCACGTCTAGCAACCAGGACTCGTCGCGGGTTCCACCGCTTGCAGCACATAGGCCGGCCCCGACAAGCGCAGGTCAGCGAACCGTACAGTTGGTGCTGGAGGCTGGAAGTTGATGCACGTGTGACGACTGGGCTGACCGTGACCGCCATGGCGATCGCGGTGCTCGTGATCCTGGACCTCTGGGTCTATCCCGACGCGTGTTCGCGTGCTCGCCAGAATGAGCCGGTTGCTGTGCGACTCGGGGGCTTCACGATCGATGCACCGCGGGTCTGGGTTGCGTTCTGCGTCGTGCTCTTCGTCATCTTCTTTCCGCTCTATCTGGCGGCACGCCGCGCGCCGCAATGATGCCCGCGAGCGGATCCGCTTGCGCGGCGCGCGATGTCCGGCGTTCCGAGGAGACTGTCGTGCATGATCGAGCCGGTTCAGCGATCGACCGTAGACGAAGCACTTCTCCTTTCGGTCGATGCCGTGATGCTCGCAGTTTCGGATCTCGACGCCGGCATTGCCTTCTACCGCGATGGACTCGGCCACCAGCTGCGCTGGCGGAACGACGAGATCGGCCAGGCGGCATTGGCCTGCCAGGAGTCACGCACCGAGATCGTCTTGACCACGCGCTTGCAGACCGAACCCAACTGGCTCGTGCGCGACGCGGTCGCGGCGGCGCAGCAGATCGAGGCGGCCGGCGGGCGAATCCTCGAGCCGCGGATCGAGATCCCGGTCGGCTGCGTATCGATCGTGGAGGACCCCTTCGGGAACAGGCTCGTGCTGGTCGATCTCAGCAAGGGACGGTACGACACCGACGATGCCGGGACCGTAACCGGAGTGCAGTCCGACGTCGAACGGTGATCGATCGACTCCCGCGCGTCGAGTCCCTGATCATCGTCCTTTCACCCACATGACCAACGGTCGAACCAGGTCACGAAGTATCGTCAAAAGTGTCGTCAAGTCATGTGTCCAGATGCGGCCAGAGAGATACGCAGCCGACGGTTGTTGTGGGTACCGAGTACTGAATCGGAGGGTGTGCCGCTGCGTGTCCCCCTGCTTCCTGCGCCAGGACGGCGAGTCCTAGCTGCGGCGACCGGATCCGGTCAGTTGAACCCCCAGGAGACGAGCTCCACCTTGTGGGCATTGGTGTGCGGGTCGTTGATGTCGACGAGTTTGAATTGCTCGAGCTGGTCGGCAAGCCCTGCGTGTAGCTCAATGGCATACCCCAGATCGGCATAGTGCTTCAAACCGAACGACGCGAATTCGTAGTCGGCACCATAATCTCCGGAGGCCTGTACGGCCGCCGTGATCTTCGGATGACCGATCCTGACTGCGGTGAAGGGTGCCCGAGGCATGCTCGCTACGACCGTGAGCGTGAGCACTGTTCCGAGTTCCTCGATGAGGGCTGCTTGCGAGAGCTCGACTGTGCCGAGTTGCGGCGTGCACACGCGTGTCCACCGAACACGGCCGTACAGCGATGGAGCCTCCACCCCGAGCTGAGACAGGAGGGCTATCTTCTTGAGCTCAGCTGCCGACATCTCGCGCGGAACGACGTACTTGAGGTTCTTCAGTCCCGACACATCAGCCATGCGATTGCTCGACTCTCTCACGGTGTTACCGATGAACAACGTGCACGATTCCTGTGAACGCCTTCAGGTTAGTTGAGATTATCTCGCCTCCAAGGATTCGGCAATGCGGTCAACCTCAGCTCCATCACCTGTAGTTCCGACTTGCGTGCTCGCCATTGCCTCGCCAGTTGACTCGAGCGAACTTCAACAAGTGGGGCAAGCCCGAAGCATTCGACCGGCAGGTCCGGACACCTGACCCTGGTCTTCTCAACATGAACAGCGACTGGCTCCGCCAGCAGGTGGAAACCGACGCCGAACGCATTCGCGATCACTCTTGCGAACCGGTTCGGGAGAACCACCCACCAAAAACCGCCGGACCCCACACACCGTTGATCAGACAGTCCCCGTGCTGACGACCTTCGAGCGCGGAAGCGAATGGTGCTCGGAGTGTCCGATATCAACTGACAGTGCCCGGAGCGCGCCTGGCTTCTATGTCTGTGAGGGGAGGTCAGCCGTGAGCGGGTCGCTGGGGTGGCGGCTTAACTGTTCGGTCGTGGTCGCGAGCCAGGGTGCGAGCGGGAGCGCGGCAAGGACGCCTGCCAGTCGTGTCTCGTTTTCTGCCTGCCAGAGGCCGAGGTTGTTCCCCTCGCCGGGGAGGCGCCAGAGTCTGAGTAGCGTCCCATTCGTGGCGAGTTCTGCTGCCCGCTTGGCTTCTTGTGCGAAGAGGTCATCCGCCAGTGCAGGGGCGGTGCCCTCGGGAACGGTGACGATCAGGCGGGCGAAGTACTCGTGGCTGGATGACAGCAGGGAAACGGTGCCGCGTCCTGGGTCGTTCGGGTGGGCGCTGAGCGGGGTGACCTCGTCGGTGCGCCAGATGCGCAGCGGCATGGCCGCGAGCACTGTTTCGAGTTCGTCGCCGTGGGCGGCGTCGAACAGCCCGTAGGTGCGCCATTCGCCGGGTTTCAGTGGTGGCCGCCATAACCGCAGGAGCGTGCCGTCGGCGACAAGTCCGCGGCTGTGCTCAGCCTCACGTGCCCGCACAGCATCGATCTCGGATTGGC
Source organism: Planctomonas sp. JC2975 (assembly GCF_012985205.1). Lineage (NCBI taxonomy): Bacteria > Bacillati > Actinomycetota > Actinomycetes > Micrococcales > Microbacteriaceae > Planctomonas > Planctomonas sp. JC2975. The sequence continues at coordinate 408,572 of NZ_JABEKS010000003.1, forward strand.
TCGTCTCCTCCGGGACTTGCGTTGTCATGGTGACCAGAAATTCCACGTAATTCTCCTTGCGCTCGTTCTCGATGTTCAGCATTCTTCATCGTGTGCCGTATGGGAAAGCTCGAGTTGAGGGTTTCTCGGGCGAGGACATGCAAGTCAGGGGATGTTGTGGATTTCAAGCTCGAAGTAGTCGTCATACCGGTGGCGGACGTCGACCGTGCGGTCGCCTTCTACAACGGACTCGGTTGGCGTCAAGATGCGGACTTCGCGACCAGCGAGAGCTTCCGGGTCGTGCAGTTCACCCCGCCTGGGTCGCCGACATCGATCATCTTCGGGACGGGTCTAACGACGCAGCAGCCGGGCACGGCGCAGGGGCTCCAGCTGATCGTCGACGATATCGAGGCCGCCCGCGCGGAACTCACGGATCGTGGCGCCGAGCCGAGCGAGGTTTTCCACGATGCTGGGGGCGTCTTCCACCACGCCGGCACACAGGATCGCGTTACCGGGCCGGCCTCGGAGCACAGTAGCTACGGCTCGTTCCTGTCCTTCTCAGACCCGGACGGCAACGAGTGGTTCCTGCAGGAAATCACCACTCGTCTGCCCGGACGCATCGACTCTGGCATCACCAGCTTCGCGTCCGTTGATGATCTGACCAGCGCCCTGAAGAGGGTGGCTGCGGCGCACGGCGAGCACGAGGCGCGAACGGGTCAGGAGGATCCGAACTGGCCTGACTGGTATGCCACATGGCTTGTGGCCGAGCAGTCCGGCGCCGAGCTTCCGCAATGAGCTACGACTGGGACGTCATCGTCCTTGGTGCGGGCGCCCCAGGTGAGCACACGGCCGCAGCCATCGCAGAGGGCGGCACGCGTGTGGCGATGGTCGAGCGTGAGCTTCTGGGTGGGGAGTGCTCTTATTGGGCGTGCATTCCGTCGAAGACTTTGCTGCGGCCGGGCGAAGCCGTTGCCGGGGCCAAGGACGCACCCGGCGCGGCGCAGGCCGTCAACGGTGTCATCGACGTGGGTGCAGCGCTCGGCTGGCGAGACTTCATGGTGTCGGACTACTCCGACGCCGGCCAGGTTGCCTGGGCGACGTCCGCGGGCGTCGGGGTGATACGCGGGCACGGGCGACTCGCCGGGTCGAACACGGTGGAGGTTGACGGCCAGAGGCACACGGCCGAGCACATCGTGATAGCGACGGGTGCGGATCCGGTCATCCCTCCCGTTCCGGGTCTGCGTGAGACGCCGGGCATCTGGACGAACCGCGAGGTCACCGGCATGAAAGCGGTGCCCGACAGCCTGATTGTGCTGGGCGGGGGTGCCGTCGGCGTCGAGATGAGTCAGGCGCTCGCGCACCTCGGCGCGAAGGTCACGATCGTGGAACGCGGGGACAGATTGCTGTCGCGAGAGCCCCGCGCGATGGGTGAGGCGATCCAAAAGGTGCTCGCCGACGACGGCATCGATGTGCGACTGAACAGCACGGCCGCACGCGTCTGGAAGGAGGGCGACGAATACGGCGTCGAACTCGCCGACGGCACCCAGCTGCGCGCCGAGCGCGTACTCGTCGCCGCAGGGCGAGCACCCCGAGTGGCCGACATCGGGCTGGAAACGGTCGGCATCCAACCCAATCCGCGCGGAATCCCTGTGACCGCTCGACTGTCGGCGGGCCCCGGGCTATGGGCCGTCGGCGACGTCACCGGACTGTGGCAGCTAACCCACGCCGGCGAGTACCAAGGCAGGGTCGTGGCAGACAACATCCACGGTCGGCCTCGGGACGCTCATTACGAAGCAATGCCGCGCACCGTCTTCACCTATCCGCAAGCCGCGTCAGTCGGTCGGCCAGATGGCCGCTTCGTCGAGTCGATCCCGCTCTCCGAGGTGCCACGCACCTCGACCTACTCGCGCGCCTACGACACCAAGCCCGGATTCCTCACCCTGGTCTCCGACGGTTCTGTGCTCACCGGTGCCCATGCCGTCGGACCTGAAGCCGGCGAGTGGCTGCAGCAGGCGACCCTCGCGATCCACGCCCGCATCCCACTTCCAGTTCTCCTCGACGTCATCCAACCGTTCCCCACCTTCTCCGAAGCGTTCCTGCACGCACTGCGTGCGCTGGACCGCACCATCAAGGCGAACTGAATTCCGGAGGCGCCCCCTTCGCGATTGCCCGCCGGCTTCTCGAGCGATGCGCAACGGAGGGTTGAGGAATTCCGCTGTGCCGGCCGGCCGCAACGTGGATCGGAAACGGCGCCACCCCTCAGCAACCCCTGGATCACAAATCGATCCTTCTGTGGGTAGTGTGCGACGCTGTGCATGCGAGCCGTGTCCGTCCGGGGAGATGTACCGATCCCTTGTGGCTCCGCGCGGGTTGGCGCCCTCTGCTTGTTGTTGAGAAGGCGGGTTCCGCGGCGGATGTCGCGACAGCGGAGCGCTGCAGCGATCCAACGCATGCTCGGCCACGCCTCCGCCGCGATGACGCTGGACGTCCACGCAGACCTCTTCGATGACGACCTCGACGCCGTTGCCGCAGCCCTCAATCAGGCCCACGATGACTCGATTGTGGTCAAATCTGTCGTCAAACACACCTAGGCCTGGCCGCGATCCCAGCCTCACTGGTATCCCGGCCGAATAGCTGAAGCGGAGGGCGTGGGATTCGAACCCCTGCTGGTGCAGGTGAACAACGCGGGAGTTCGCGTTAATTCCCTGATCAGGTCTGTTTTCTCACTCACATGACCAACGGTCGAATCACGTCGTACTAGAACGAAGTGTCGTCAAAAGTGTCGTCAAACCCTGTGTCCATATACGGCCAGAGAGATACGCAACGAGCCGATGCCGTGTGCCATTCGGACCGCATGCCGCACGAAACGGAGGGAACGCATTTCGGTAGCGACGTCATCACCAGTTGCTCACGTCGGAGACCGAGGGCCTTGAACCTGACGGCATCAGACAAGCCGGCTCATCCACGTCCTCCAACGCTTCCTCGAACGCGAAGCCACACAACGCGCACCGCATGAACCGGGTGTCTCGGTACCCCGGGAAGGTTTCATGCAACCGGTACAAGTGCTCACCCGTGATCCACGGCGCTAGGTCTTCCATGAACGCACCCTGTCAAAGAACCCCCGGGCACGGCCAGGGCATGACCGCTCTGGACAGCAACTCGCTTCCCGGCTGGTCGCGGGACAACACCTGCGTGTGTGGTCTTTCCGGCGTCTGATCGTATGTCGTTGCCGGCCGGTGCGTTCCGGGCTTTCGCGGCATATCCTCCCGCGCTGCGCTTACTCCGGTATTCCACGGACCCGGCACTACCCAACCGTCCACTCCCACCCGATCCTCGTGCCGGAAAGACCACAAAACACGATCACCACAAGGGAGCAGGACATGAACCCCACCAAAGCCAGGACCCGTGAAGCCCGCATGGCCGAAGCCGAAACCCTGCACGCCACCCTCACCGCCCAAGTAGAAGCCCTCGCCAGCTCAGACCACTGGGCACGGTTCCTGAACTTCGCCGCCTCCTTCCACACCTACAGCCTGAACAACGTTCTGCTCATCCTCGCCCAGAACCCGGACGCCACCCACGTCGCCGGATACCAGCACTGGCAGGAGCTCGGCCGCCAAGTCACGAAGGGGCAACACGGCATCCGCATCTACGCCACCGCCACCCGCCGCACCACACCCACCGCCAACCACCCCGACCAAACGGGCGAGGAGGAAGAAGCGGAGCGGGTGCGGTACTTCCCCATCGTGTCCGTCTTCGACATCACCCAAACCGAACCCCTCCCCGGCACCACCCCGGACCCCGACGTCGTCCAGCCCCTCACCGGTAGCGACGATCACGGCATCACGACCCCGCTGACCGCCCACCTCCAGCAGCTCGGCTGGAGTGTCGACACCGAACCCATGACCGAGGCACGCAACGGATACACCGACCCCACCGCCCGCAAGGTGCTGATCCGCGCGCACGTGTCCCCCGCCCAACACGCCAAAACGCTGCTGCACGAGGCAGCGCACATCCTGCTAGAGCACACCAACACACCCACCGAGTACGTGCTGCACCGTGGCCGGATGGAGACCGAAGCAGAATCCGTCGCCTACATCACCGCAGCATTGGCCGGCCTCGACACCGCTGGGTACTCCGTCGGCTACATCACCGGATGGGCTGGCGGTGACGTCGACCTCATCCGCGATACCGCTGCACGTGTCCTCTCCACCGTCCACCGTTTCGCCAACATCCTTGAGCCGTAGGGAAGGGCCCGGCCCTGCCGGCCTGTGCGGCCGGTGAGGGGCCGGACCCCTCACACTCCCCCAGCTTCTCGAGGGTCTCTACTGGATGCGGGGTGGCAATTGCTGCGGCGCCGGCACCACCTGCACACCAGACAGGTCCTCCATAGTCCGGTAGGTGCCGGCCATCGCCTCAGCACCCCGCCGCACCAGATCCGCCAACGGCGACTCGGCTGTGGTCATCACCGTCCACCCCTCATCCACCAACCACACCGTCAACTCCATCACCCGCACCCGCTCCGGCAACGTCAGATCCTCTGCATCCGTCGACAGGAGAACCACTGTCTCCCTCTTGCCCTTGCTGACCAGGTTCACCAGTTCCGCCTTCACAACTCCCACTCCCCACCACTTCGTCGATCGTTTTTGTTTGCCTTCCGGCGGAGAGATCAGTGGTGAGTGGGAGGGGTGTGCAGTGCCGGGACCGTGGAATACCGCACAAGCGCAGCGCCGGAGGATATGCCGCGAAAGCCCGGAACGGAACACCCCGGAAACGAACTACGATCGCGCAGCGGAAAGGCAAACCACCGCACTCAGAAACACAGCGCCGCCCTCCGTGGCGGCACAGCAACTAGAGAACAGCCTGACCTTCGCAAAACCTTTCAGCGCTCGCTCCGCCGACTCCATACGGGAATCGGCGCCTTCAGGCGAGTTGGCGCGACCTCGTCAGTGCCAACTCACCCGCAGCAAGGGCCGGAACGGATCACCTGTCGTTGCGCCAACCCGACCGGTGGCGCATAGCTCGCCGTGCGTCTTTCAGCAGGAGTGGTCCGCTCCTACCCGAAAGGAGCGGACCGTCGAGCTCCCCCGGGCACGCTCCCCTGAACCACATCAATCCGTGGCGGGTCGAAACGAGTATGCCGGCCGGGAGACTCGGGGAACTCGCCGGCCGGCCTGCAGATCATCCATCGGGAGACAAAACCTGCTTCACAACCATGATGCGTCGAACATGAGCAAACTTCAACACTTGCTGATAGAGGCGCTGTCGCGTCGACCTCTAGTTTCTCGGCGGAGACAAGACGTACGAGCATCCGGCAGCGTAACTACGAGCGCATGCGGCAGACTGCCGCGCAAGTCGCTGCCGCGGCAACGCCATGTAGTGACGCCTTACGTCGTGGCGAATTCCACCCACAACGGGTAGTGGTCGGAGATGCGCCAGGACACGTCGACTTTCGTCAGGCCGGGAAAGACGTGCGGTATGTAGTCGAACGAGCCTGCGTGACCGTTGTAGGTCAGTCCGGTGAGCAGGGACTTCGGCTGGGCGGCTTCGACGTCCATGAACCATGCGATTTGGTCGTAGAAGTGTTTCGTCTTGTCGTTGTCGAAGATCGTGCGCGGTATGCCGCTGAGCTCTGCTGGCGGCCACAGCCCCGTGGAAACAAAAGCCTCGTAGAGCGGATTGCCCAAGCGATCGATGTTGAAGTCGCCCAGCACGAGCAAGTTGGTGTTCCAGTCACCCTTGCGGTCAGCCCAGGCTCTCATCCATTGCGCGAAAGCGGTGATCTCGGGAAGACGGTCGGCGCTGGCGTTGCCCCACATGATGTGCACCGTCGTGAGGATGAACTCGACACCACTGCGGGTGAAGCTGGCCGCATATGGACTCCGCGCAAACTGCGTCGCCGGCTGCCCCACCGTGCCAGGCAACACGATCTCCCCAATCAGTCCGGAAGGCTGGACCCGGGTCGAGTCGTAGAGAAAGGTCAACCGCTCGTCGTTGCCCGGATCCCCTTCGCTGACGTCGGAGACGATGCACTTCCAATCGACTCCGAGCTGTTCCAGCAGAAAACGAAGCGCCGTCGTGTCTCGCTTCACTTCCTGCACCGCCACGACATCAAAACGCCCCAACACTGCCGCAATCAACGCCACCGCATGCCAGTCACGTTTCGGCGAGTCCTTGCCCTCGGCCGCCCATTTCGCGGTCAGATCCCCGAACGCGCGCAGGTTCCAGCTTCCGATCACAAGATTGCTCGCTGTTCGTGCGGGCACAACGGCGCCCACCGCGTTTGACAGATCAGCAACCTCTGCCGCCACCGCTACCGGTGCATCCCCCATGCGCCAAGCGAATCACACCAACAGCTCCTGCAACAGCGGCATATCACCGCGAGTGCGACGAGGATCGCCAATCAAGCAGCGATTGACCAGTCAGAGTCGGTCAACGGCGGACGCCCAGACCCACACCTCATGGGTAGCACCCGAGGCCATCCTCACCTTGACCAGGACAGCCTTCGGCGTCCAGGCGATCGCCTCACACTCCGGGTGGATCGCGGCGGACTCATACGTGATCCACGCCCGCACCGGAATCGGCGCCTCGGGCTTGACCACCCTGTTGTGCTCAAGGTCCAACTCGTCATCCGTCAAACTCCGCGGCAACGGGCGAATGACTGCCTCATTGATCGAACGCTGTATCCGCTTGTCGAGGTCCCGCAAGTACCGCGTCTGACCACCCACACTTACCACCAATCGAAGATATGTTCGATTGTACCCGCGGCCGATCGAGAGTTCGTATGCGCGACAGGGAGATCGCTCGCTGCGGCGGAAAACAGGCAAGCACCCCCGTCCCCCCAAAGCGCCTTCAAAGAAGCACCCGCACAACACGCACCCAGAAACGGCGTGGACCGGTTGCCGGTGAGCTTCTTGGCGTCCGGACTCTTGGAACACTGGGACACGCTCGGTGGTCAGCCGCGCGGCTTGGTCCACATCCTTCGAAGCGTTGTGCGTGAGGCAAAGCGAGCGCGTACCCGCACGGGGCGCTCCCTGGGCACGAAACCAATTCCATCCAGCGCCTTCGTGATGATCGCCGCCCTGCGCTTGGACAGGGCCGGAACAGGTGCGTCGAAGTCGGAGCCCAACTTGACGGGGAACGGCCGACCAGCAAGTGCTGCCCAGATTGCGGCAATCGACCATCGCCGCAGGAACAACCAATCGGTCGCGAGAAAAAGGGAGGCAAAGTAAAGCGCGAGCGCTAATACCCCCCAAAGCCAGATCCCCAGTTCGTCCGTGCGGACGATGGACACGACGTAGAACACGACCGACAAGATGAGGCCCGCACACGCCAACGAGATGCGCAGTCCGTACCACGGGCACATCGACTTTGCGACGATGTAAAGACCGCGATCGTCGAGGAGCCTCTTCACCGCCGAATAGGACGGGGTGCCCGCCTCAAGCGCCTTGAGGATCTCCGCCAGCGCCTTGGCCTGCCCTCGCGAAGAAGTTGCCTGGCCCCACAGCGTGAGCAGGCTACCGACCGCCACTGCAAGGCCCAAGATGGCCAGCAGATTGGTCTGCCACCATGGCGAAGCTTGCTGCGCGGCAGCTGCCATCAGCACATGCATATCATACGCATAACATTACAAATCCTCATCTTTTCTGGGTCTTGCGCCTTATTTGGTGGCAGCTGAAATTCGATCCGCGCATTACGGGGCTGGGGGGCGAATATTGTGACCGTCACGAAGACGAGCTCGGCAGAAGATCCGCAAGCAGAAGCTCAAACGCTCCACCACACCCCCAGCCGACCGCAGTCGCGCGTCATCCCACGCACTACCTCGCCGGCGTCCACGCCAGCCAATGGCGCGGGCGGCGATCGAGTCCTTCACCCCAGCCGCTTCCCAGGGCATCTCGGACAGTTGTAAATCGGTAGATCTCGCACGCCTCGAGGGGTCGCCCGTCAAGCTTGAATACGACTTCCGTAAGACTCGCGCCGAGTGGATCTAGCTCTCGCTTGCCACTTTTCGCGACAATCGGCTGATCGTTCCTTCGATGAATCGGTCGACCTCAGCGACGAGGTCGAAGTCCGAGTTCAGAAGCCATTGCAACTCGAGACCATCGAGGGCCGCGATGAGCAGGCGAGCTTCGCTCTGAATCTGATCGGGCGCGAGTGGAGCGAACTCGCCCTGGGATATCGCACCCTCGATTCTTTCCGCGAAGCCGGCCAGTGTGCTCGCGTAACGCTCAACGACGAAGCTTCTGGCGGGATGCTCAGGATTGGTAGCTTCCACGCCGAGGGTGAGGAACAGCTGAAGGAATCCGCGGTGCTGAACGTGGTACTGCATGAGGTCAGTAAGGTCGCGGATCGCAGCGACTCCGGTCGGTACGGGCCCGGGGGTGCGATGGGCGTTGTCGCTCTCCCAGTACCGGAGTACTTCCACGAGTAGGTCTTCTTTGCTGTCGAAGTGGCGAGCGAGGGCGGCTGGCGTGACGCCCACCTCGGCCGCGATTTGGCGCAGTGAGCCGGCGGCATATCCGTAGGTACCGAAGACCTCGACCGCCTTATCGAGGATCTGCTGGCGTCTCACGATGCCGTTCTTGTATGGCCCGCGCTTGCTCGCGCCCATTCGGACTCCTGTCTCTTGCTCAAATGTTATCGGACGCACTACAGTTGGCCGAAACGTTTACGCGTGTTCACAGTTTGATGTTCGGTCGAAGGAGAGACGAATGCCCGGTCCCCGCCCTGATGGTGACAGCCGAGAGATTCTCGGCGTCGGCTTGATTGGTGCCGGCCCTGTCACGCAGGCCGTTCACCTGCCGACGCTGGCTCGGCTCGATTCGATGTTCCGGGTTGCGGCGATCATGGATGTCGATCGCACTCTGGCTTCGTCCGTTTCCGATCAACTCGGTGCTTACGCGGCGACGACCGTCGATGAGCTGCTTGCCAACCCAGCGGTCGACGTCGTTGCGATATGCAGCCCGAATCGCTTCCACGCGGATCAGGTGATCGCAGCATGCCTGGCAGGCAAGCGAGCAGTGCTGTGCGAGAAGCCCTTCGCGGTCGACCTGAACCAAGCCGACGAGCTCGCCACGGTAATCGCGGAGACGGGGGTGCCCGTGATCGTCGGTGCGATGCATGCGTTCGACGAAGGATGGACAGCCGTTCTGGAAGCGTGGAAGGACCGGACTCCCGAGTTCATCCGTTCCTCGATCGTGCTGCCTCCGAACGAGCGATTCGAGGTGCTCGCCACTGAACTTGTGACCGCAGTTGCGCCCACGCCAAGCGTCGCGTTCGGAATCGACGCGGACGTCGAGAAGGTACTGGGCGGTGTGCTGGGTCTCGCCATTCACGATCTTCCGCTCATCCGTCGTCTCGCCGCCTCCTCGGAGCGGCCGAGGGTGCGGAGCGTGCGCGTTTTGGAACCGTTTGGCTATCTGATCATTCTGGAGCTCGGCGAGCTCATCATCGAATTGCATGCCGCGATGACAGAGAACTGGGAGCCGTCCTGGGTTCTGGAAGCTATCGCCGGCGATGCAGAACTTTCCGTGCACTTCACCCCCTCTTACGTGCATGCGGGCTCAGCGACTGCTGTGCTGCAGACAGCGCAGGACGTGAGCGTCTTCAGCCCAGGTCTCCGCAACGGCTACGAGATGGAGTGGGAGGCCCTATACCGAGCAGCCCTGGAGGGTGGGCGACCGGATGCGGGGCCTCTTGTCGAGGACCTACGGTTCGCGCTGGCCATCGCCGATGATGCGGAGCTCTTGCTACGGGACGAAGCGGCGATCACATTGGAGGTCGTGGCATGAGCGGCCCCGATGCCTCCATCCGCCGGCTCGCCGCACCGGGCGCCGGGGGCGCGGTCGCCTCGTTGCCCCTGTCGTTCCACAGAGACTCATCGGACCGAGTCGTCGCCGTCCGCGGAGCACGATGGCTACACGACGCGTCCAACGAACTTCTTAACGGAGCGGCTGGCGTGCTCGCCGTGCCGACCGGTGCGCAGGTGGATCGGGTCACAGCTGTGGCGATCGCCCAGCAGGGTCGGCCGGTGGTGATCGACGATCGTTGGTCCCACAATCCCGCGGTCGTCACGTTGAAGGAGGCGCTGGAGCGCACGCGAAAGTCCGAGCTCATCGAAATGCGCGCGATGATCCGGCCAGAAGATGACCCGAATGAGGCGTTCCTCGATCTTGCGGTGCTCGCCGACATCCTCACCGGTCCGCTCGCGACACTGCGGATGGTCACAGCCCGCGCGACCGGCCGGATCGCGACCGCATCCGATTCGCTCGGCCGTGCACTGCACCTGAGCGTTCAGCGCTCACCGGTTGGCGCAGGCGACGTCACGGTCCGGGCGATGGCGACGTCGACGGCTGTCGACGCTCACATCCCGGCATCATCCACCGCGGCTCCCGCGATTATTCGCGAGCACGATCGGGCCCGGATCGTGCAGCACCCCACCGTTTACGAGAGCGCTCATCGCGCGGCGTGGCGTGAGCTCCACGCTGCGGTTTGCGAGCGCACCCTTCCCACCGACATCGATCGACGCTCGCGAATGATCGCAATGATCGCCGATCAATTCACCGACGGTCCGCACGCCGCCGATTCCACTGCACCACACGCCTGAGCCGTCCTGGCTCCGGCCTACTCATGAGGAGAAGAAATGAGAATGCGAGCACTTCGCTCGACCGCGGTGGTCGCGGGCATTCTGGCAGCGCTGACGCTGTCGGGTTGCTCCGGCGCCGGAAACAACACGTCAGAACACGCCACGATCAACTTCATGGCCGCTGACCCGCAGAAGACATACCAGCCTGTGATCGACGGATTCGAGAAAGCAAATCCGAACATCACGGTCAAGTTCACGTACGTGCCGTTCGACCAGTACAACAACGTGGTGAGCCAGCGCATTGGCGGCAAAGACGCCGGCGTCGACGTCTACGTCGCCGACACGGGCACCGTCGGTGAACTCGCCACGAAGGGTTATCTGAAGGACCTCTCGTCGTTGAAGCCGCAGGCAGAGAAGTCGTCTTTGTCGGCGGCGGTGAAGGCGAACGAATACGACGGCAAGCTCTGGGCGCTCCCGATGTGGACCTCGCAGCAGTACCTCTTCTATAACAAGGACCTGCTCACGAAGGCGGGCATCCCGTTCCCTTCGTCCGATCCCGACAAGCGGATGACGTATGAGGATCTCCTCGCCGATGCGAAAAAAGCCAAGGCGGCTGGCGCGACCTGGGGCATGATCCTGGACCAGATCGACCGCTACTACCAGCTGCAGCCCCTGGCCGAGTCCGCAGGCGGCGGCTCGGGCGCCACCGGCAAGGACCTTCTGACGGCGGACGTGACGAATGCCGGCTGGACGAAGGCAATGGACTGGTATTCGGAGCTTTTCAGTAGCGGCGTCGCCCCGCGCGGTGATGGCGCACAGCAGATGGTGGACGTCTTCGCGGGAGGGAAGGCGGCATTCATGATCAGCGGGCCGTGGCAGATCACGACCAACGCCCAGGCGAGGCCGCCAGTGAACTTCGGCATTGCACCGAACCCCCTGTTCGAAGGCGGCAAGGCGACAATGGCGACCGGTTCCTGGAACATCGGCATCAACCCCGCGTCCCAGCACCAGGATGCCGCAACCTCGTTCATCAAGTACGTCTCCATGAACCAACAAGGCAACACCAAGTCGACCCAGGTCAGCGGAATTACCCCGACCAACCTGAAGTCTTTCAACGCCTGGATCGCCAAGGAGGACGCGATCGATGCGCCGTCGACCAGCGGCGTCGGAGCCCTGACGCTCGAGGAGCTGAAGACGGCAGCAGTGAACCGGCCTAACAGCCCAGGCTTCGAGCAACTGCAAGACGTGCTGGATCGAGCGTTCTCCGACATCCGGAATGGGCAGGAAGTTGACACCACACTGAAGAACGCGCAGAGCGAGCTTCAGTCGGATTGGGATCAGCTCAAATGACACTCAAGGTCGAGGCTCGGGAGGCGGAGGTGTGGACCCCCTCGGTCCGCACCGCGCCTCCCCGGCCTCGCCGCCGACGGCGGACACGACGCAAGCAGGTCGGGTTTCTCGTGGGATTCCTTCTTCCCACACTCGTTCTCCTCGTGGGGATGCGAGTGCTGCCCAGCATCCAGGCTGTCGGCGACAGCTTCTTCCGCAAGCCGATCACTGCCACCTCAGAGCACTTCGTCGGGCTGCAGAACTACGTCACGCTCTTCACCGATCCCCGATTCATCGGAGTACTCGGGGTCACAGGACTCTTCCTGGTGATCATCATCCCGGTGCAAGTGGTCGCCGCAGTGGGGCTGGGCCTTCTTCTGAACGAGGCCTTCCCCGGCGCATCCGGCGCACGCGTGTTCGTGTACCTCCCGGTGGCGGCGCCGGGCGCAGTCGCCGCGATCATCTGGGGTATCGCGTTCCAACAACAGGGACCGTTCAACGCAGTGTTGGGCGCGCTGCATCTGCCGCAACAGCCTTTCCTCAGCTCGCCGGACCAGGCGCTTCTCTGCATCGTCGTGCTGATGTCATGGATCGGCGTCGGCTATTGGACGCTGTTCGTGATCGCAGGTCTTCAGGATGTTCCGGTGCAGCAGTACGAGGCCGCAACACTCGACGGTGCTGGATGGTGGCGCACCCTTTTCTCGGTCACCCTGCCGAATCTGCGCCGCCCCCTGGTGTTCGTCATTGTCGCCAACACTGTCGCGAATGTGCTCGCCTTCGTTCCGATTTCGATTCTGACCAGAGGTGGGCCGGCCGGCAGCACGAGGCTGATCATGTACGACATCTACGATCGAACGTTCACGCTCGGTAACCCGAACCTAGGTCTGGCTGAAGTTGTCGTGCTCTTGATCTTCCTGATCGCGGTGACCAGCCTGCAGTTCCGGTTGCTCGGACGGGAGGACTCATGAGCCGGCTCTCCAACGCAATCGGCACGACCCGCCCGCGTCGAGTTGCCGTCGCCATCGCAGGCTGGATCGTTGCCGTCGCATTCATGCTCCCCTTGGCGTGGATGCTGTTCGGAAGCTTCCGCACCGAGACCGACCTCTTCACGAGCCAGTACCCGCTCACACCGTGGATCCTTCTGCCACGTACGTTCACCCTGAGCAACTACACCGATCTCCTCGGTGGCGGGTTCAGCCTGAGCGTCTGGAACTCGATCTTCGTCACCGCGATCACTGTGGTCGTTGGTGTAGTTGTGAACGCCATGGCGGCATTCGCCTTCACCCTTTCCCGGGGACGCGGCGCGACGCTGCTCTTCGGATTCGTCGTGCTCTGCTTCCTCATCCCGTTCGACGCCCTTGCCGTGCCGCTGGCAGATCTGTTCAAGGACTGGAACCTCTGGAACAGCTACGCGGGTCTCATCCTGCCCGGTATCGCCAACGGCTTCGTGATCTTCGCACTGCGGCAGTTCTTCCTCGGCATACCAGGCGAACTATCGGAAGCGGCACGAATTGACGGGCTGAGCTCGTGGGGGATCTTCTGGCGCATCTACCTCCCACTCTCCAAACCAGCGCTGATCGCGGCCGGCTTCACGCTGTTCCTCTTCCAATGGGGCGCCTACCTGTGGCCACTGCTCATCGGCACGGCACCCGACAAGATGCTGGGCCCGATCGCATTAGCCACACTGTCATCCCAAACCCAGGTGCACTGGGGAGAGATCTTCGCCGGCGCCGTGCTGCTGACAATCGTGCCCATGGTGCTTCTGCTTTTCTTCCAGCGCCACTTCACCGGATCACTTTCCACATCGGGAAGCAAAGGATAAGGACTTCATGCTCATCTTGGACACTGACATCGGAAGCGATGTGGACGACGCAATGGCACTGGGGGTGGTGCTGGGCTCACCCGAGCTCGCACCGTTCGCTGTCACGACCGTCTACGGCGACACCACTCTCAGGGCGCAACTCACCACCCGACTCCTCTCTCTGAGCGCAGGTGCGCATCCGACACACATTGTTCCCGGCCGCACCGAAACTCTCAGTGGGAAGCCCGTCTGGTGGGCAGGACACGAAGGCAAGCGATACTCCGACCTGAGTCGCGAGGCCGTGACCGCGGGTGAGGATGCTGTGGCATTTATCACACGGATCGCAGCCGAACATCCCGGCGAAGTCGACCTTCTGGCAATCGGGCCGCTGACGAACGTTGCGGAATGCCTGAATACGGACCCCGACTTCGCCGTCAACCTGCGTCGACTTGTGATTATGGGCGGTGACTTCCGCGTAGGGGCAGCACGAGTCGCCGAACACAACATTGCCTCGGACATTACAGCGGCACAGCGCGTCTTCGACTCCGACCTCGAGATCGCAGTGGGCGGCCTGGACCTCACCATGCAGTTGACCGTCGGACGATCAATCGTCGACGAGATCGCCTCCTCGGGCCCGTTCGGCGCAGCACTGGCTGAGGAAATCGCGGAGTGGTGGACGTTCCTCGACCACTCGGAGAACACTCCTCACGACCCCATCCTCGCGATATACCTCGCCCGACCCGACCTCTTCAACACGGTGCGGGCTCGCGTGACCATCTCGGATGACGGCATCACGCATGAACACGCGACAGAGAACGGCACGGTGCAGATCGTCCAAGGCATGAAACGGGAGACCGTACTGGAGGAGATCGTTCAGCGGATCCGGGCTGCAGGATGACAAGAATATGAACGAACTGGTGAGAGCTCATCCGCCCGTCCTGGTCGTCGGCTCGCTCAACATCGACCGCACAGTCATCGTCGAGGAACTCCCACGCCCCGGCGAAACGGTAGTCGCCATAAGTTCCCACAGCTCGCCCGGCGGGAAGGGCTCGAACCAGGCGGTGGCAGCCGCGCTAGTGGGCGCCGAGGTGGTGTTCGTGGGTGCGATAGGGGCCGACGAGCCGGGCCGGGCCGCGCTACGAAACATGGCAGCCAGGGGTATCAACACCAGCTGGACCGTCGAAGTCGCAGACTGCCCAACCGGTACTGCATCGATCACCGTGGACAAATACGGTGAAAACACCATCGTGATCGACGCCGGCGCCAACGCTGCGCTCGAGCCGGACTCGCTCCACGCGGAGCAATTCTCCGACGCTAGCGCCCTTCTGCTAACCCTGGAGGTACCCGACCGAGTGCTGCTTGCTGCACTGCGCATGGCAAAAGCACACTCCGTTCCCACCATCCTCAACCTGTCACCGCTCCGCGGGCACGCCCCAGAGATCCTCAGCAGCATCGACATTCTCATCGTCAACAACGAAGAATTCACATCTGTGGCATCCCCGGATGGCCCGGACGTGGCATCGACGCAAGAGGCCGCAAACCGGCTCGGGCCACCCGTCGTGGTCGTCACACGCGGCGGCCAAGGCGCCATCGTCCTGCAGTGCGCCTCGGATGAACGCATGGCTCGGGTTCCCAGCGTGCAAGTCGCCGCCGTGGACACCACAGGATGCGGTGACGCCTTCGCCGGTGCGCTTGCTGCACGACTCTCCGCGTCAGAATCCCTCCTGAACGCTGCCAGGTTCGCTGCCAGCTATGCCGCGCTCGTCGCCACGAAACAGGGCGCCCAAGTCTCGTACCCGGATCTGACCGAATACGAGACGTGGAGCACCGGCAAGTGACTCACGGCGGGCCACCAGTACTCAAGTGTTCCGACGAACTGGGGTCGGTGCCTCAACGCCTGAATCCGAGTTGTCTGGTTGCCCAGCGGAGCATCCAACGAGCACGCGTGCCTTTCGGCGTCGTCAGCAGCAGAAGTCCCAGCTTGTCGGCGAAGGAAAGATCGGACCTGCCGATGCCGCGGAGAGTGTGCTCGATGTTTGATCCGGTTACGTGCGGCGAGGCGCTGACCACACTGCAGAACACGCTCGTGTCGCAGATGAAGTAATACCCGAACACGAGTGGCACGAGGAAGGTCAGGTTCCTCCGGTGCACGAAGTGATGGGCCGCCGGTTGATCCGACGGCCCATCACTGCATCATCCGGGGTTGCTCACCCTCCGGACCGGTCGCTCATCGATGCGCGAGTGCATACGCGGCCGCACGGTCGACGAAGGCCTGACGGTCTTCACGAGCTGCGCCCGCGCCGTGCGGCCCGGGGCCAGGATGCGGTACTGCGTTGTCGAGCGAGATGACACCGGCCTCCATCCCACCGGCCTGGTTGTACTGCGCCCCCGTGATGACGAACACCATGCCCGGCTTCCGCGGACCCCCTGGCATATCCAGCGGGATGGTGAATCGGCTGTACCCGGCCGGCATGGGCGACGACAACCGAGTCCACGACCCAGGATCGCCGAGAGCTCGATTGATGAAGAAGTCCTGATCGTCGTTGTCCGTCACGACGATCGTTCCGTTCGCGCCCCCCGAATCCGACCACGACACGATGGGAGCAGCGTTCGGGGCGTACCCGCTCTGGTCGAGGAGCGGGGTGTCGGCGGAGAACCGGAACGACTCCGGATCCTTTGCGATGCGGTAGTGCACGTGGCCACACATTAGGACTCACCCACGCGGCACCAGATCAGGTTTATCAGCACCCTGCATTGGCCCGCCTCGACTCGCGAGGATCCTCGAAGGCTGAGCGCGACCCCGGTCAGTCGGCTTCTGGCTCTTTCTCGGCTTCGTCGAAGTCAACCGCCTGATAGTCCACTGCCCAGAACATCACGCGGTCGAGGATCCTGTCGCGGAGTGTCGCCAGCGTGATCTCCGAGCCCGGCCTCTCCGAATCGTGGCAGTCGCGGAGAATGCCGATAACGAGATTGTCGATACCCATGGTGTCGGCACCCGTGCGCTCGACATCGGCCTTTACCGCGCCAGCTGCGGCCTCGTACCGACTCGGATTGTCCTTCATGCTTCGCAGGCTAGTGCGTGGTGAACGTCGCGAACAGGCCCCATGGCAGGATGACATGGCGCCTGCCCCCGGAGGCATTGGGCGTGGTTCAGTCCGGGGAAGGGGAAACGATGCGGGCGCGCCTGATCGCCGCTGTCATTGCTGCGACTCATAGCCGACCCATTGTGCCGGCGAGCCTCGTCCAGACGCCGGTCCTCGCGCGGGCTGTAGTCGAGCGCACGGACTGCGCACAGCTGATGACGCGCGATGCGTCAGTAGCCGAACCGCTTCCGCGCCCGAACGGCATCAGCACGGCGCTGATGCGTCGCTACGGGATCCACAAACGCACGGGTGGCTTCTTTCGGCCTGGCGTGAGTCCGTGCGGGTACCCTCGGCGCATGACGATGCTTGTGGTTGGGCTGATCATCGTCTTGCTGATATGCGCTGCGATGATTGGTCTGGTGCTTCTTGCCCTGCGGGTTCGGCGAAGGGGCAGCGCCGGTCCCGCTATTGGAGCCGCCATGGCTGCATACGACGCGGCAATGCACTCAACCGCGTATGACAGCTATCTGGAGATGCGGGCGGAGGAAGACCGCACCGTTCCCACTCCATCGCCCGACAACTCGTAGCATCGCAGGCAGCACGCCTCCCCCACCAGCAACGAGACGCTGTCCGAAAGTTCCCTTCGACATCTTTGCTAGCTCGAGTAATCCCGAGCGACTAATCACTCGGGCGACCGGCTCCCTTCCCGCTGCCGGCGCTGGGTCACGATGTCGGCGAACACGACACGTGGCGGCTGGTAGTCCAAGGTGTCATGTCGGG
>NZ_JABEKS010000005.1 GCF_012985205.1 Planctomonas sp. JC2975
AGCTCAAGCAATGGCGCGGGATCGCGATGCGCTCAGACAAGACCGCCCGCAACTACCACGCCGGCCTCTGCCTCGCCGCGACACTCCACTGGCTCACCAGCACCCTTTAGCAACACGGCCTAGTCGCCACAGCGGAGTTTCACGGCATTGTGGTCGCAGTGCGTCCGTTACGCGAGATTGCAGACGTCGACGCCTTCTCGGTCGTGATTGTCGACCGGCCGATCATCATCACGACACCGCGCCGCAGCGAGAACGTCTTCCGGCACCGCTTCTCCATTGCGCACGAAATCGGGCACCTACTGCTGCACGGTGACGCTGTCGAGTACAGCGCTGCGATCGAAAAGGAGGCCGACGAATTCGCGGCGGCATTCCTGACACCGGCGGCAGCGATGGACGCAGCGCTGCCGCAACGGCTCGACCTAGCGGCGCTTGACAGGCTCGGCCGGACGTGGGGCGTCTCACCACAATCGCTCGTTCGCAGGATGGTCGAGCGCGGCCGCACTACCGAGTCTTCTGCACGACGTGCATACCAGCGCTTGAACCTGACCTATGATCCAGCGGCCGATTCGACTAGCACCTACCCGGGCGAAATGCCGACCTTGCTGAAGAAGGCTGCCGAGCTCGCCGGCGATCATGGCGCGGGTGTGCCGGCTCTCGCTGATGCGCTAAGACTCAGCCCCCCGCAAGTACGCGATCTGCTCGGCGAGCCTGACCGTCGCCCAGTACTTCGTCTCGTTGGCGCTGGCGACTGAAGCTCAGGTTTAGCCTCGATCCACCGATGGGCCTGGGTGCTGATCGGGCGCGGTGACGCAGAAATGCCCCTCTGATCAGGAAGAATGGAACTTGCTAAGGGTTCTGTTCGACTGATCCGAGAGGCATCTCGTAGGTGCAATTCAAGCATGCTCCGGCCGCCGTGTCTGCGGTGTTCGATGATCCGAATCTCGTGTCGACTGCAGGTTTGGTTCCGATGCTGCGTCTCGCTCGTTCCGCGGGCCTGGACGGGCTCGCGCAGTCGCGGTTGAGTGTCCCGGCGGACAAGGGCGCGAACGCCGGCGCGAAGGTGATGGCGTTGGTGGCGGGGATGCTGGCCGGCGCGGACTCGATCGACGACATGAATGTGCTCCGCCACGGCGGGATGGGCAGGCTGTTCGACCGGACGTATGCGCCGTCGACGCTGGGATCGTTCCTGCGCGCGTTCCGGTTCGGGCACGTCCGCCAACTCGACGCGGTCGCCTCCCGAACCCTGGTGAACCTCGCCTCGGCCGCACCACTGCTGCAGGTCCAGCCCGGTGAGCGGGTGATGCTGGATCTGGACGACACGATCATTCAGGTGCACGGATACAAGAAGCAGGGCGCCTCGTTCGGGTACTCCGGCGTCCGCGGCCTGAACGCGCTGATCGCCACAGCCAGCACCTCGACGTCGGCACCGGTGATTCTGGGGCAGCGGCTGCGGCAGGGGAAGACCGGTTCCCCGAAAGGCGCAGCCAGGATCGTCGGCGACGTTCTCGCGACCCTGCACCGCATGCACCCCGGAAGCAGTGTCCGACCGTTGCTGCGGGCCGACTCCGCGTTCTACGGGCACGCCACCGTCGGCACCGCGATCAAGGGCGGCGCGGACGTATCGGTCACGGTCCGGATGAACCCCGCGGTGAAGACAGCGATCGCGTCGATCCCCGACGACGGATGGGAGACGATCGAGTACCCGAACGCGATCCGCGACGAGGCCACCGGCCGGTGGATCTCCAAAGCCGAAGTCGCCGAGGTGCCCTTCATCGCGTTCCGCTCACGGAAGATCGCTGAACGGGTCGAAGGACGGCTGGTGGTGCGACGCATCCCGGACCTCAACCCGAACAAAGTGGAGCAGCCGACGCTGTTCGACACCTACCGGCACCACGCGTTCTTCACCACGACCGACAAGCACAAGATGGGCACCGTCGCGGCGGACAAGACCCACCGGGCGCACGCGATCGTCGAGCAAGTCCACGCCGACCTCAAAGCCGGCCCGCTCGCTCATCTGCCGTCCGGGGTGTTTACCGCGAACAGCGCCTGGCTCGTGCTCACGGTGGTCGCGTTCAACCTCACCCGCACCGCTGGGCTCATCGCCGATCGCGCGGGCCGACTCGCCAGAGCGACGACCGCGACGATCCGCCGCACCCTCATCCAAGTGCCGGCACGCCTGGCACGGTCCGCGCGTCAGATCACGCTGCACCTGCCCGAGGCCTGGCCCTGGCAGACCGCGTTCGACCGGCTCTTGACAACCACGCACGCGCCACCGCCGGCCGCGACCAGCTGACCACCGCCGCGACAACGGCACGACCAAGAACCCAGTGGACAACCGGGACGCGACGCCCGGAACTCACCCCTGCCCACAGCCAATCACACCGCGCCGATCACGCCGGCCCCACCCACCCCAAGGCTCATCGGTGGATCCAGGTTTAGGCACGGGGTTGAATTCGAAGGTTCCGGAGGAAGCTGCGGATTGCGGCGGCGGTCTCGTGAGGTGCTTCGAAGACAGGGGTGTGGCCGCTATCGATGATCTGGAGCACGGCATCGGGGAGCGCTCGCGAGAATGCTTGTGCTTGGTTGATGGTCCGCACCGGGTCATCGCTCCCATGCAGCACCAGGGTCGGCACTGCCAGGTCTGTGAGGTGTTCTGCGAAGTCCAAGTCACGTTGGCTCCGTAGGACTTCAATCACCGCAGTCGGGGAGACCCGGCCAGCGTAGGCAAGCAGCTTGCGTTCGACCTCATGGGGGAGAGGCTCGCGGAAAGATCGCGTGAGTATGGGAGCGAAGAGTTGTGGGCCCCAGGAGATCTCTGCGGCGGCGATGATCGTGCTGACATCGCCGTGGCCCTTCATGTTCGGCCCGCTGTCGCTAATGATCAGCGCAGAGACGATCTCGGGCGCGCTGAGTGCAATCTGCAATGCGATCGCCCCGCCCGTGGAATGACCCAAGACCACTATTGGGGACGTGTGGTCGGTGCGAACCCGCTCGAGGATCCGCTGCGCAATCGTCGGAATGTCCCACGGGCCGGGCGCCAGCATCCAGTCGACAGGCTCGACGCGCGCGTCGCCTGCCAATGCTTCAGCGATTGGTTCAAAAACGTCCGGCGCACACAGAGTTCCTGGGATGGCCACGATCATCGGTTCAGCTTCATGCCGCACCCGATCCAGTATCCAAGGAGGAGGCGCGAGGCCGTGCAGCGCAGACCCAACGGCGATGAATGCGTACGGGGCCGACGCGATCAGTGGGGGGCTAGGACTCGTGCTTCGGCATCACTGAGGGTGTCTTTTGCCGCGTCTCCCACTATCGCAGGGAGGATGACGCGCCACAGATCGAGAACCCAGTTGACCAGCTCAGCACGATGCCCGAGCGTGGCCGCAACCTGCTGCACACCGAAGAACCCCGCGACTGCCACTCGGGCGGTGGCAGCCACATCCACGTCCGGCATGAGCTGTCCTTTGAGCTCGGCATCGCGAAGCCCTGACTCAATGAGTGCTATCCAGTTCACGTACGGCGTAGGCAACGGCACCTCAATCGTCTCGGCATCACGTTGCAGACGAACTGCGGCCCGGACCATGACGTCGTCACGGAATTGCCGAGCGACGTCCAGCGAGAGGGCAACTACGGAGCTCACATCCATGCTGCCGCCAGCACGGTATAGCTCGACCATGCCGGGCAATTGTCCATAGAAGCGTTCCACGATTGCTAAAGCCATTGATGACTTGCTCGGGAAGTGGTAACCGAGAGCACCCTTCGTCTTCCCAAGCCGATCGGCGATGTCCTGGACCGAGGAACCCGTGTACCCGTGCTCATCGAACTCCTGAGCGGCAGCTAGAAGCATCGTCTCCCGAGTCTCCACCGATCTGGTTTGCACCGGCAATCCCCCTTCGCACACACGTGAAGGACTGACGGTATCGGATGAAGCTTGCGCCGAGCGGTGGATTGCGTGGTTTGACGCCCATTGCCATGACGTGGCGGGGTGAGCGGGGCCCACCTGTGAAGCGGTTCTGCGATCCAGCTACGCGGCGCCTTCATCAACGAGAAGCAAATCCGGCTGTGAGGCCAACCCTCGCGCGAGCATCAGTCGCTGCGCTTCCCCACCCGAAAGAAGTCTGGCCACTGCCATGTGCCGTCGAAGCCGTCGGTTTCAGGGGCGTAGACGCATATCGCCACCGAAAGGTTCGGTGAGCTTGACAGAACTACGGCGGACGGACGATCCGAGCCGGTTTAGAACCCTTGCCTGGTTATCCTGCAAGGTGCCAGGTAACCGCAAGATTTGGCCCGCTACTATCTGGACCCGGACTACTCGCCAATACCTGGCCGCTACTATTAACCATATCTACTGGCCATGAGTTGCCCGAGGTGAAGTATACGGCGACTGGATTTTCCCCTACACCATATATGCAGTTGGTGAACACTACCGTGCCGAAGTTTGAAAGAGGAAAATAGAAGCTGCCGGGCTGTTCAAGTGGCCTTTCAGCGACGCATTCCGCCGTCGCTCCAGGACTAGGCACCGTTTCGCTGTAGTTCGAGCATGTGTTATTGCTCATATTGCAATCGGTAAAGAAGGCAATCCCGCCTTCGTACCGAACCTGCACGGCGACATCGTCCCCGGCGACCACAGTTGGCGCTGAGACCGGCTGAATCGTTTCCGACGGCCACGATTCGTACCAGAACTGATGATAGGTCAGGCCGGCACCGTCGTTCATCTCTGTTCCGGTTTGTATGAGGTTACTGTCGTTCCAGCCACCTATGCCTGCCCAGAAAAGAGCCTCGTCATCGATGGTCGAATCCGCCGGTTCATTCCATTCCATAGTTGCCAACGTCGGCTCAGAAGCGGAAGCGACCGCCCCGGCCCAGCTTGGTGAGGGCTGAGTATCGAGGTTCGGACTCAGAATATTGGGTGTCTTTGGCGTCGTGGATCTGGAAGCTAACGGTGCAGCGCAGGTGAAGGAGGTCACCCAGTGGACTCCACGCGCGTTCGCCTTGTCGACCAACGGTGAACTTGGTTCGCCGACGCTGGCTGGATCAAGTGTTTTGGATCCTGGCGCCGGCGAGTACACAGTTAGACCGCTGCAGCCACTGGAGGATGGCAGTGCCGTACTCTGCGCCGAGCTCGGGTCAGCCGTGGCCGCGCTTGCTCCCGACAGAGGAATCGCGCACACAGTGATTGTCACGGCCGCAGCCACCACGGCAACGATTAGGCCAGATCGCTTCGTCCTCATGTGCGCAATCTATACCTTCACCTAGACGAACGTATAGAGTACCTCGCCTACTCGGCACGCAATGATCCATCGGCTGCAATGTTGAGGGTTCCGAAGTAGAGGCTTCCGCATCCGCATGCTGGATGCGGCGCGCAAGAACTGGTATGTGGCCGCACGTGGACTTCGATTGTTCGCTGGGTTCCAGCGCTGCTCGAGAACGTGATATCTGTACGTATGGTCGCAGTCCTCTGGGGCAAGTCCAGATTGATGCCGACAGGTGGAAGCGCCTTGTCGGTAGGAAATGTGACGCACTGCTTGTTGGCACATATGCGGACCGTCTCTCCGGGATGCGCCCGAGTCCACGCGGTGGCATGAACCCGGATCTCCATGGTCGGCCCACTTCCGCCGGCACACTGTTGCACGCAGCCGGTCAAAACGAGAAGCGCGATCAAGGCCGACCCAGTCACGAGCAGACAGTCTTTCGACCATCGGGCCGCTCGCAGTAGTGGTCCACTGGACGCACCGAACAGAATGAAACGCAGCATGGAGTATCGCTTTCCGAACCGTGTTCGTTCGATGCTGGCATCGGTGGTGAGCTGCGCGAGCACGGCGGCCTTCGCGTCCTCGATCGTGGCTGCTTGAACCTCGATCGTCTCGGTGGCATTCGCCCTGGGTCGCCCGTACGCCCGCACCATGCCATGACCATACCTAGAGCAAGGGGCGAGCTGCGTGGAGCCGGTGCCGGGTACTCAAAGCGCTGCGGGGTCGTTCGCTGACCATCCGGCTCGCGGGCGATCGAAGCTCGTTGCGATGATCGGATCAGGGTCGTTGCGCTAGTCGCCGAAACCACGCTCGTGCTGTCGGCTGACAGGGCACGAGCGTGGTGACCGTCCTGTACTGATGATTGCTTCGCGGTTAATGACGTGGGCATCGGCGAATGGTCGACGACGGACATTGAAATGCTCTGAGCGTCCGTTAGCACTGTGCCTGGCACGTCGTGGCTCTCGGCGGGAGCTGGCTGTTCCCTTTGGGTGCCCTGAGGAGATATGGTCCTCCCAGAATCAAGACGATCGTCTTGATTCCCAGACCTATGGTCCGCGCTAAGCATCATCCAGGCCGGAAGAGGGGAACGAGATGTTCAAACTACGGAAGAGAGGGTGGTTGGCTGCCGCGAGCGTGTCGGGCATGCTTCTCACCCTTGTCACTGTGACGCCAGCCCATGCTGACTCGCCGACATCGGCCAGCGATGCCGTGTACCAGCTCGACGTCAATGGTCAGCAGACTACGTTGGCCGAGGGGGAGTCAGCGGTCTATCCCATAGTGGCCGTCGATTCGCCCGCTGCGGAGGGCCTGGTGCCTCTCAGCACCTCAGTCCCCTACCCTGGAGACATTGGACTGCTCACGGTATCCGCTGCAAAGGGCGTCTATCACTACGACATAGCGATGTCGGAACCGTCCACCAATTTTGTCGGGGATTTCTGCATCACCGACCTCACAAGCGGGTTCAGCAACGGCTGCACTCACGAATTGATCTTCTCCGCCGATATCCCGACGAGCAAGCTTCGGGGCCACACGTACTCTGGCACGCTCAGCGGGACCGCTTACTTCCTGGGCTTGCCAAACGGCAACACAGTGCCGAACAACACGATATACACATATAACGATTACTGATCGGTGCCGGACGGAGAGGATGGGGCCAAGCAGTCAAGTGGAGCCGGCCCCATCCATTCCGCGTGAGCACGAGAGAGTGAGAGAGCAGTCGCCATGACATCAGAGACCCTCAATACCGCGGACCAGCTGCGACGCCTCATTGCAGACGGCCGCGTCTCCGAGGCGGCCCTGCAGGCATTCACCGGCATCACCAGCGACGCGCTCATGACATTTCTGCGAGACGCTCCCTTCGGTACGCCAGGGATCTCGCGGAACGCGACTTCGCTCTCCGCTGATGAGGGCATGCGTCTATCCACGCTTGCGGCACAGCTGACACAAGGTCTCACGGAAGATGACGATTTCCGCGTTAAGGCGATAGTCGAGGTGCTGATGGCTCAGTGCCGACTGACCGCTCAAAACATCGCCCTGTTGACCGGAATCGAACTTAGCCAACTAGAGAGCTTCCTGAGCGATCCCGATACCGTTCCAGTGCAGACGAAGTACGAGCTAGCCGTCAGGGCGGCTTACCTCATCAACGCTGCGAACGCCGCGCGTTCATGAATATGTAGATCTCGGCTACCTCACCACGTAGCCGATAACGATGATTACGTCAGGTCGGGAGTTTCCTGAACGTTCCCCGACCGCGCCGAGACCGTCTGAAACGGGTCCGCCCGCTCCCCCGTCTCGGCGTCGATCGACACCTCCGTGGACAGCCACGCCGCATCCTCGAACCCGGCCGCGAGGTCGTCATCGACGCCCGGCCTTATCGGTGTCACCCGTGCACTCATGTGGTCGATGGTACGTGGCATGGCTAGCGGAAGGTGAAGCCTCGATATGAGCTCTGGACGTTGAATCGGTGCCCCGCTTTCCGGCGGGCGAGAAATCCAGTGATCGTTTCGACATCCTTCGGCCGCATCTGGAGCGCGCGACACTTGGCGCGGACCTGTTCGACCGTCACCGAGGCCCATCGCTCGGGTCGGTTCATCATGTCCGCCTTGACCATGTCCTCTTCGTTCCATTTGAGGCCGGAGGAATATCCCGCAGCCATCCGGGCAACGTGCTCGAGGATCTTGTCGACGCCGTTCGGCAGGGGTTCCGTGGACGAGGCCTTCGGGGACGCTGCAGTAGGCACCGCTCTCCCTGGAAAGAGCTGGACCGGCTGCGCGTCCTCGATCCATTCGGCCGCCTCCGGTTCGCCCCACTCGATCACGGCGATGGCATCGGCGCCGACGCCCCACAGATCGTCCAGATGATCCTTGTCTGGCCACGCGTACAGAACTCGGCTGGAGTGCAGAACTCCGCTCGACATCCCGCGCCAAGTCAGATGAAGTGTGCCCGGCGCAGAAACCAAACGCTTCAGACTCTCGCCGGCGAACTCCTTGCGGGGGGTGACGACAACAAGGGCGCCGCCGGGCTGTGACTGGAGCCACGTGATCGCTCGCGTGTTCTGAGCTTCCCGAGAGTCGCCGTCCCCAAGGCGGGAAACGGCGACCGGGAACGGATACCTATCAGACGACATTCCAACCTCCACAGGAAGGCTACGCAGCAGTTCCGACATTCCGATTGGGCACGAATCACGGGGGTGATGTACGGAGTGCCGCAGGACGCGTCCCATTTCCGTGTCGGACGCTCGAGGCAGGCGATAGCGTCCTTTTGTGGCGAGCAGCGGATCGACAACACAGCAGCACACGGCGGTGGGCGAAGGGCTGGCACTCGGCGCCATCATGCTCGGCCTCATCGAAGTTAACGGCAGCAAGGGCACTCTCGAGCTCGACTTCCGTCGTGCTTGGCGGAACTGGGAGTACGCAGCCTTGTTCCCTGCCGTGAAAGCGGTCGGCGATCGCGATGACGTCATCCGGATACTGATTGACTCGCATGGACGCAGCGGACCAAGGGTGGCGCGCTGGGACGGATCATGGCCATTTGTTCCGGTCCTCCGTGTTGAGCAATGGACCGCCGACGAGGTCGCGGACAGCATCGACAAACGCGTGCCAGCGCACGCATGGGCAGACCTGGTTCGGGCAT
Source organism: Planctomonas sp. JC2975 (assembly GCF_012985205.1). Taxonomy (NCBI): domain Bacteria; kingdom Bacillati; phylum Actinomycetota; class Actinomycetes; order Micrococcales; family Microbacteriaceae; genus Planctomonas; species Planctomonas sp. JC2975. The sequence goes on from NZ_JABEKS010000005.1 coordinate 8,883, forward strand.
GGCTATCGCTGCCCAGTGAAGAGTAGGGCGCGACGACTCGGACGTCTATCACGAGCCCACTTCGGGACGGCTTACGGTCGGCTTCATGGCGGCGGGCAAAACTGTCGACCGACCGACAGCGTGTCGGACGACGATCGCGGCGGGCCGTGTACGCCCGTGTGGGCGGCTCGCGACACAATTGCCTTGTGACCCTCTCCCCGCTGCACCCCGCGGATACTTCTGACGTCCGCAAAGCACGCGGAGCGTTCTTCACACCGCCAGCGATAGTCAACTTCATAACCGATTGGGCACTGCGAGAGCCGAACGACAGTGTGCTGGAACCGTCCGCTGGCGATGCCGAATTCCTCGTTGCCGCCACCCAGCGACTGCAGACCCTCGGGCATGCCGGGCCTGTCGTGCATGGCGTCGAGATCCACGACCATAGCGCCAAAGTCGGCCGCCGCCGCGTGCGTGAGGCCGGGGGCCGCGCGCAGATCCGCGTCAGCGACTTCTTCCTTGTCGACCCGAAGCCGCGCTACACCGCAGCGATCGGCAACCCGCCCTATATCCGCTACCAGGACTGGACCGGACCTGCCCGCACCCGCAGCCGTGAGGCCGCGCTGCGCGCCGGCGTCGCACTGACTGGCCTCGCCTCCAGCTGGGCAGCATTCGTCGTCCACACCGCCCTCTTCTTGAAGAACGGCGGCCGAATGGGTCTCGTCCTGCCGGCGGAACTGCTGTCCGTTAACTACGCGGCACCCGTGCGCCGCTTCCTCTTCGACAGCTTCGCCCGACTGGAGCTGGTGCTGTTCGATGAGCAGGTCTTCCCTGAAGCCGAGGCCGACGTTGTACTGCTGCTCGCGGACGGCTATAAGCAAGGGTCCGCAGCCCACGCCACCATCCACACCGCACGCAACGCCGAAAGCCTGCGCAGCTTGGGCGACGGGCTGCAGTGGTCCCCAATCGACCCTGCCGGCAAGTGGACCGGGGCCGGACTGGTTGGCGAGAGTGCTCTCTCGGCCGCCGCCTCCTTGGTCGACGCCGGACTGTTCACCACGCTTCAGAGCTGGGGCGAGACGACGCTGGGGATCGTCACCGGCAATAACCGATACTTCGCCCTCTCCCCCGAGCGTGTGGCCGAGCTGAAGCTCCAACGCGGCGAGCTGCTGCGTCTGTCCCCGCCGGGAAGCTCTCACTTACGCGGCCTGGTGCTCTCCGACGACATGCTCACCCGGCTCGGTCGCAAGGGCCGGGAGACCTGGCTGTTTTACCCAAACGAGAAACTGTCGGAACCCGCTCGCGCCTACGTTGAGGCCGGGCATACCGCCGGGGTTGACCAGGCGTACAAGTGCCGTGTGCGGAAAACCTGGTACCGGGTGCCGCTCGTCCCACCGGCTGACCTGCTACTGACGTGCATGAATGCCGACACCCCGCGTCTGACGACGAACCTCGCCGGCGCGCACCATCTGAACTCGATCCACGGCGTCTACCTCAGTGACGAGCTGCGCGATCTTGGCCGCGAGCTGCTGCCGCTGGCGTCGCTGAACTCGGCCACCCTGCTCAGCGCCGAGCTCGTCGGCCGCGCATACGGCGGCGGCATCCTGAAACTGGAACCACGTGAAGCCGACCGGTGGGCCATGCCCGCTCCGCAGCTTGTGCGCGATCGCGCCGAGCAGCTGCGTGGCATCCGTGGCAAGGTGGCCCGCTTGCTGCAGGCTGGCAAGCTTGCCCAGGCAGTAGCAATCGTCGACCAGACCCTGCTGGTCGACGTCGGCCACCTGAGCCCCGCACAGTTGGAGGCGGTGAGCGACGCCCACGCCGCGCTGACCCGTCGCCGCTCGGTCAGGAGCAAGAGTGTCTGAGCCGAGCATGAAACAGCGCGGCTGGGTTCTCTTCGACCGCATCGTGTCCGACGCCGCGCCTGACGGCGTCCACGGCAATCCCTGGCGCGGCCAGGCCGGCGCGTTGCGCTACGAGCCGGACACCAAAACGCTCGAGCGGCTGCTGGGCGTGCCCCTCCTGCTCGATGCGAACACGCAGTCCGGTGTCCCGGCCCTCGCATTGGACGTCTGGCTGAGCTACGAGTTGCGCCGCGCCGGATTCACCGATAGCGAGACCTGGCCGAGGGCAAAGCACCCGCGTATCCTCCCGGCCGCGGCCGCCGACCTGGTGGCGGGCCTCCCCCGCCAGTTGCGCGAGCGCGTCCAGGCCGAAATCGACCGTCGACCATCGATCACCGGCGTTACCGGCGCCAGCGCGAGCATTCTCGGCAAGAACTACTTCAAGCAGGTGGACGTCATCATCACCGCCGACCGCACCGGACCCGAGCTGCTGATTTCCACCAAGCGCATGGATTCGTCCTACGGCAAGAACGCACCGAACCGTATCGAGGAATCATACGGGGACGCGAAAAACCTGCGCCTGCGACACCCGCTTGCAGCGCTCGGCTTCGTCTTCGGGCTGCGCAGCGACGTATTGCAGAAAGAACCAGACACCGCAGACTGGCTCATCGACCTGCTCGGCAAGCTTGGCCAGGAGGAAGACGCGTACCACGCAACCTGCCTCGTAATGATGGAGTACAGCGACAGCGAATCCATTACTGACACCGGCGAACCCGAAGACCGCGCAGCTGTGGCCGGCCTCACCGCCGGCCGCGAGTCCGTCGACGCAGACGAAGACGCGGCCGCAGAACTTCCCACCGAGCAGATCGAGCGCGACCTGACCGCGCTTCCTCGCGTAGCCGTACGCCACGACCTGGTGCCTGAGCAGTTGCAAGCCGGCCGGTTTCTGTCCACCATGGTCAACCGCGTCCTGGACACCACGCCCGTAACGCTCCACAAGGAAGCGCGGGCACGCCGCCGCCAACCCGGCAGCTGAGAGGGGTGGTCAATGCGGCCGATTGCAGCCGTGTGAAGCGACCAACACGCGAATGAGGAGATCCGCCGGGCATGAACGTCGCCGACATTGACTTTTCCTTGCAGTGGCCGCAGGAGCTGTTCTTGTGGGAGGCAAAGCGCATCGCCGCGATGCGCGCCAGCAGTTCGTTTACGAATATGGTGGTCTGCTTGTTCGCAGAAGCCTTCGTAGACGGCGACGTTGCCTCCAGTCTCGAACAACTCCGCCAAGCGCGCGGCACCTCATGGTTCGAAGAGACCGGCGCTCACCTGGCCGACGCCGCTGAGGTGCTCGACGCGATCCTAAAACGTCCTACTCTGCTACACGGATACCAACCAGCAAGATACTGGCTCGAGCGGCGAGGCCGAGTCACACCCGACAGTCACCAGAAGCCGCTCGAAAAGGCGTTCGCCGAGTTGATCGAAGAGATGCGAGAGGTCGACTACTTCCCCAAGGTCTGGGCCAAAGGCTGCGTCGATGACGGTATCTCCTGGGGGCGATCCATCAGCGACGCCAGCGCCGACATCGGCAAAGCGATTCACGCCGATGTGCCATGGCCGCTAGGCAAAGATCCTGTCGGAGTCCCAACCGATGTGCTCTACGCGATCATCGAGTACTTCCACGATCAAGCTCAGCGACCCCGCACTCGAAGCTTCCATTCCTACGGGGACTGCGGCTGGCACTACGACGCCCACAATAAGGAGTCCGGCGGCGTCGTCTACCGATGGCGAGTGAACGAACTGCTCGAGAGGTACAACGTCGACCTGCGGCTGGGGAGCAAGGGCTCAGAAAAGGGCCGTCTGATCCGACACGCCGGCTACAAGCTCGACGGACTGGCTGACGAACTGAGCGAAGCGCCATCTGACAGCGATGGGCAGCTCGTCGCGGACGCGATTCAGCTTTACCGAGCTCGCGCCTCAACCACGACCCAGCGTCGTGCTGCCGTCACGCAACTCGCCAACTACTTGGAAAAACATCGGCAAGCCTTCAAGGCCAGCGAGTTCGCTAAGGGAGACGAGTCCGACCTCTTCAACATCTTCAACAACTTCGCCATACGCCACGGAAATGGCGTCCAGAAGGGCGAGTATGGCGATGAATACCTCGACTGGATCTTCTGGACGACACTCTCGGCCATACAACTGCTCAAGAGCATCACCAGCCGCAAACCCAAACCGTGACTTCTGCTTCAGGGCAGATACGACGGCCAGTTTGCTACTCACTGCCGCGGAGTCCCGACGCAGCCGCGAGAACGTCGACGTGCTGGTGGTTGCAGGTGTCGTCGAACTGGGTGAAGTTCACCAGATTGATCGGGTCACCAGCGGCGGCACGGCATTCGGATTGACCAGCGCCGGATCCGGCGGGCATCACGGCGTCGAGCAGCGACAGCAGCCGGATCGACTCACCATCTGATCCGGTGAGCTCGTGGCCGTCGAGCATGTAAAAGTCGACGGCGTGCCCGCCCCCTGACGCGTAGTGTGCCGACTCGGTGCCGGCTCCTTCGATTTGACCTGTGCACTTGCGGTTGATGTCGGAGATGCCGACCGTCTGGAAATTCCGCACGGCCAGCACCATGACTTGCAGGATGCGAGTGTCGATGCCGCAGTCCGGCACGCTCTTGCCCTGCGCGATCCACCGGATCTCTTTGATGTGGTCCGGCACGCTGCCAACGAGTCGGCCGGCGTCGGCGGCCTTGACGAGTTCCTGTGCGAGCGGCACCTGGTCGCCGCTGACGGCGCATCCGGGGTCGCCGCCGCCGTTGCTCGACAGTGCTTGGATGACCTGGGCGGCCACCGCGTAGTACTTCGCGTAGTAGTTCGGATCAGCGTTCCCCTGCACCGCGTGCGCGGCCGCGGTGGGCGTCATGGTCTCCCAACCGGGGACCTTCGCGAGGGCTTGGAAGAACAGCAGCGCCGACTTCGTGGCGTCCATCCGGTCTGCCAGGCTGCCCCAGTTGTTCCGCTGCTGGAACAGCCCTCGGGAGTCGGGGCCGGCCTGGTCGCCGTGGTCGAGGATCCGTAGCCCGGATTCGCCCATGGCCGTCATGACGCCGATCGTCTGCGCTTGTGCGTCGAGGCCGAGCCCGGTAGCGGCGTTCATGATGGCGGCCGCGTTGGCGAGCTGGTCGCCGGAGTAGCCGGCGACGGGTTGACTGGTCGCCGCGGTGGCGGCATCGACGGTGGCGTTGCCGCACGCAGTGCTGGCCTGCGCGGCGGACATGAAGAAGGCGCCGCCGAACAGCACGCCGAGCGTGACCGTGATAGCGGTGACCGACTTCCAGCCCACCTGTTATGCGCCCTTCGCCAGAGTGCCGGCCGCGGCTTCCATTCCCTCGTCGGTGTTGGTGAGCGCAGTCTCCCAGTCGGAGCGGATGTGCCGAACCAGCGTTTCCACGTGGCTGCCGTACTTGAAGTAGTGGTGCCCGTCGCTGAGCTGGGTGATGTCGTGTGCCCGTTCGGGTGCGAAGTTGAAGGTGCGTTGGCACCATGCGGCGTCCGCTTCCCTGGACTGGCGGTAGACGTAGACGGTCTGCGCTTCTTGCACCATGGCCATGCCGGGCGATCCCTCGGGAATGTCGGTGCCCTTGTGGAACACGAACACGTTCGAGAGGCCGAGACCACGGGAGAGTTTCTGGTTTGCGCGGGCCAGCGAGGCGGATGGGCCGGCTGCGATGTGCCAGCCTTCCTCGTACACACAGGTGGTGTGCCAGCCTCGGTCGTAGCGCAGTCGGCCGAGCAGCCACATGTGCCCGATGGCCATGACGATCGGCACGGCCGGGCCGTCGTCGGGCAGCTGCGAGATATCCCAACTGGTGAGCTTGTGCGCCAGGTCGACCGACTTGGAGGTCTCGCCGTCGAGAAGGCCGGCGTAGTCGTCCAGGAGCGTGTTCAGAGTGAACTGAACGGAGAGGCCGGCCTGGTGCAGTTTGTCGCGTGCTTGCACCGAGTGGGCGGCATAGTCGCTGTCGTTCGCGGTCGATGCGAGCGCGGGCAGCACGTCGGCCAGGGTCGCGTCGCGGCCGTCGTCGAACCGGGCAAGTGTGGAGCGCAGCGCCGAGCGCAGCGCTTCCTCTTCCCACTCGTCCAGTGGGGTGTCGTTCCGGGCGAGCCTGGTGACGACTTTGAGGAGTCGCAGCTGGCCGGCCGCGCCGGTGCCGTGGCTGATCATCTTGTCCAGCAGGTTCAGCCTGGTGCCGGTGCCGTCGTCGGTGAACTTGATCGGCTCGGCACCGAAGGCTCGCGCCAGCTCCGAGTACTCGCCTTCGCCGGCCCGGTCCTTCTTGTCGAACACGGTGGCGCGCCGTTTGGCCATGATGAGAGGACGAGCCACGAGTGCGGTCTTGGTGAAGCTCGATTTTCCCGACCCAACATCGCCCATGACGATGACGTTGGGGCTGGAAATCAGGCGTGGCTGGGAGTTGTACGCGGTGACTGAGTCGTGCGCGATCGAGGTTTTGGACAGCTCGTCCCGGCCAGTCACGATGCCGCTGGTGCCGGTGGGTGCACCGATCACGGCTGAGTTGAGAATCTCGGCCTGCCGTGTCGACGTCGGCGCACCGCGCAGAGACGGGGCATAGAAGCCGCGGCCTGCCTTCCCTTCTCGGGGACGCATTCTCGAGCCCGGTACATTCCACGGCACCAGCTCGTCCTTGCCCTGGGTGCGGCCGCGGTCGTCGACGGCTACCTCTTCCGGTGGCGCGAACTTCCGCAGCACGGGCAACGCCCACATGCCGGTGCGACCGCCCTCTGCCTTGTGCTCGCTCACAGCGCCTCCTTGTTCGATTTGCCGGCCAGCTTCCGGTACACGCGGTTCGTGACGCTGGGCCTCTCTGTCGCGATGCCGCGACCGATCGGCCACGTAGTGCCGGATGCCGCCGACTGGTAGCTGTCCTGCCAATCCAGCTGCTCGATGCCGAGCCCGTTCTCGCACACCTCTTCCAGCAGCCGCGACGCCCTCTGTAAGGCGTCCCTGCTGGTCTCAGTGATCGTCACGTACCCGATCCACGTATCGCCGTGGTGGCGCGAACCGTAATCCAGATCGGCTTTGCGCAGCTGCGCAGCTGTCTTGTTCGCCTGCGTCTCATCGTTCGCGAGCCGGCCAGCCTCGATGTCGCCCATCTGCGCCGCGGTGTCACGCACGAGGTCGCGCCGTGCCGCAGCTCGCGCTTCTCCTGCGGGGATCAGCTGATGATGGAAAGTGACCGTGCGTAGGAACCGCAGATCGGCGCCGATCAGGAGGTCCAGCAGCCACAGCTGCGAACGGTCCCCGACCGCCAGGTGCTCCGCCTTGATCGCCGCGGTACGGTGCCACCACTCCACAGGTGCCCCTGTTGCCGGATTGTGCGTCGTCACGACGTGAGCGGAGAACTCGTCGTGCGAGGCGACACCGATGCGCGTTGGGTCGTCGACCGGCTGGTCAAGCGGGAAGAACGGATCTTGCTGGTGGCGGATGTGCGCCGCCGTCTGTCTCGCGGTGAGCACGGCAACGTCACCCAACCGTGCAGCGCGCAGACCACGCTCGGCTGAGTCGATTTCTCGGCTCATCAGTGCCCGCCACCCATCGCGACCATGACCGTAGCTACTGGCGGCATCGAGGAACGCGGCGTCGATCGGCCAGCACGCCGTGACCGTGTGTCGCTGCACCATGGAGTCTTTCCCAGTGATCCGCAGTACCTCGCTGTACGAGAGCACGGCCGGGTGGTCCTTAGGAATCTCCGGATCGAGGCTGACCTGCGCCCACGCTTCGTTGAACGCCGTATCAGGCGGCAGGACACGGGTAGTGATCTGAACGCGGCGCAGCAGACTAGACGGTGCTGCTTTCGATGCCAGGAACTCCCCCAGCGCGATCGCTGCTCGGCGGGCTACCGCGTTCGGTTCAGCTCCGCGCAGCTGCCCGGTCACGGTGAAACTCACCGACAGGTAGGCCGGCTCTCCGAACGGTGAATGCCAGGAGATGCCCGGTTCGCGGCGCCCCATCTGCAACCAGCCCATGCCGTCCGCCCCGTCCGGCATGGTGCGCATCGCCGCGAGCTCACGGCTCGCCGCCCACCGATCATGCTTGCTGATCGCCTTGTCCTGCACGCTCTGCGAGAGCTGATCCCACCTAGCTACGTCGAACGGCTCGTATCGGTCGAGACCGGCCTTGCCGCGGTGCACCCATCGGGACCGCTTCGTGCGGCGTTCGAGGATCGACCCGCGGTGTGTGCGCGCCGTGACAATGAACACCACGATCGCGGCGACCACAGCAGTGACGACGGCCGGTGCGCCGAAGAACGGTGTGCCGACCATAAGGACGAGCCCACACAGCACCAAGAGAATGTTTCGGGGTCCGTTCTTCCCTCCGCCGAAGAACGAACGGTGCCCCGCCTCGCCGCCGAGCTTCCGCTCGACCAGTGATGCCTGTTCGGTCTCGCTCATCACGCCCCCTCTTCGTACGTGCCTGCCGCGTCAGCGGCCATTGCGCCGGCCTCTTGTGCCTTGTCGACCGCTACCTGCCCTGCCTTGAGCGCTCCCGCCGCAATCAGGGTGGGAACGCCGATCGCAGCACCTGCGCCGGTAGCGGACTCGGCGGCTCCTGCCGCCGCAAGTCCGCCAGCACTAGCACCAGCTGCACCCGCGCCGGCCTCGGCTCCGGCGCCTGCCTCAGCGCCAGCTCCCGCCTTGGCTCCCGCTCCCGCTAGGTCGCCCAAGCCCTTCGTGCCGATGCCGGCCGATTCCTCGGCCGGTGATCCGGCATTGGCCGAGTCGCTGGACTTGCCGCCCTGCTGCGACTGCGGCGCATAGCGGCTCGGCAGCTCGTTGGTGTTCTGCGAACCCCACTGGCCAGGCTGCATGCTCGGACCGGTGCTTCCCCCGGTCAGCGCCGGGATGACCGGTGCGAACTTCATCAGAAGGAAGGGGCTGAACGTTGCGATGAGCATGGCGAACACGCCAGAAATGAGCAGCGCGAGCCGTTGCACGTCGAGGTTGTTACCGAATGTCTCCACGCCCGCACCGATCCAGTGGAAGGTGACGCCGAGCATGAAGAACAGCAGCGGATGCGCCAGCAGCACGCCGATGAAGAGACCCACGAGCCGCCAGCCGGTCTTGCGTCGCTGCGGGTCAACGATCCACACGTAACCGAGCGGGAACAGCACGCCCGAGAAGTACAGGACGACCAACAGCATGAGCATGACGACGATGGTCATCAGCAGCGCGACCCACGCGCAGAACATCAGGAACGCGGCCACGGGTGCCCCGCCTGCGATCCCTGTGGCGTCGCCCTGGTCGAGCATCTTGGTGAACGAGTTCACGAGGTTGTCGTTGGTATCGAAAAACGCCCACCTAGTGAGCGACGTGCTCAGCGCGTGCACGAGGTTCACGAGGACCGCTCCGAGCATCGGGCCGAACATCGCCCCGATGATGAACAGCGGGCCGTAGAACACCAGCGACTCGCCCAGCTCCCGGCCCGACTGCGTGCCCCGCGCAACGCGCACGAACTGCGGGAGCAACACCAACACGAGCACAAAGATGGCCAACGCGAACGACACCTTGTAGACGTTGATGAACCAAGACAAAGTGAGGTCCGGCATCGTCGCCTGCGTGATGACCGGCAGCACGTCACGCGACAGTGAAACCGCCGAGTCGCGAAACGCCTTGTACATGTTGCCGAACGGGTCAGAGAAGAAGTTGGCGGCCGCCCCGGCGGCATTGATGGCGTTCCCTACGCCACCAATCACGTCGCCCCATGGGTCCCCGTTGCCTCCGCCGTTGTTCTCAAAAGTGAACATGTCAGCATCCCCCGCTGTATGCGGTTCCGATCGAGAAGAGGCTTTGCGTCGTCCGAGTTCCCTTAGCCCCAAGTACCTTCCAAGCTCCGTCCTCCCAGCGGAGCGTGACCGTTGTCGACTCCCGCAATGTCGCGCTCAGCGCGCCATCGGTGACGAGCCCCGCGCCCACAGAGATAACCGGCTGATCCGCGGTCGACGTCGATTCGACGTAGAACACTCCGGGAACGGTGGAGACGCTAAACGGCTGTCCGTCCGGCACAAGGCCACCTGATCTGTTCGTGTCGCTCGTGACGAACTGAGCAAATTGCTCGGGGTCGTCCTTCGACGACACGATGCTCTGGGTGACCTGCTGTACATCGCCCGTCGAAGGGTTCGGGAACTGGTAGAGCCAGCGCATGAACGCCGCAGCCATACTGGCCGCGCCGTTCGTGGTGTGAGGCGCAGCCTTCTGTGCAGCGATGAGCATTGCTGCGTCACGCCCGTTCCCGCCGATGCACCCATTTGCCGCGACACCGGGTGCATCCGTTGCCGTAGGGCTCTGGCTCGAGGTGGGTCGTGCGGTGGGCTGCGCATTCGAGGTGCTACTGAATCCTCCGGTGAGGGCGAGGATCAGCACGAGGGCGACGAGGAGCGCGGCGAGACCGACGACGATCCATGGCCAGCGGGGTCGTGTGCGTACAGGGCGCGGGGCGTCGCTCATGCGGCGGTCATCCAGCGATTGCGAGGATCGCGCCGACGATCACTGCGAGGGCTGCGAGGCATCCAAGAGTGATGCCGGCCCAGACGGCCCTAGTACGTGCTGACTTGTAGGCCAGCGCGTTTCCGCCACCCTCGGACGAGCCGGCCATGCCGGCCAGCGCGATCGCTAGGAAGATGATCGTGATAACGATGCAGATTGCCCAGATGCCTCCCAGCACCTTCTTCCAGAGCGCGTCGAACTCGACCCCGAATACGGAGAAGTCGGGCAGCACGCCGTTGAGCGGGTTGTCGATCGTCGCGTGAGCGATCAGCTGGTGCGCGATTTCGTGCATGGTTGTTCTCCTAGTCCGGCTGCTTAGCCAACGGTGGTCTTGAGTGCGTCGACGACGCCTGCTGCCGCCGCTGTGTATGCGGCCCGTGTGGCCGGCGCGAGACGGTCGAGGGTGATCTGCCCGCGCTCGGCAATGTGGGCGTCGTAGGGGACTTCGTAGACAGCGCGCACGCCCATTCCCTCGATGATCCGCTGGGCTCGCTCGAGCACCTGCGGGTGTTCGGGTCGTCCGTCCGTGAGCCGGATCAGGATGGCGTTGGCTGCCAGGGTTGAGGCGTGCCCGCCCTGAGCGCGCAGCTCGTCAAGGGTTGCCACGGCGTCGAGCACCGAGTCGCCGGCGTTCAGCATCGGGATCACGAGTGCATCTGCGGTCTCGACGGCTCCCTGGAACGCGCTGGATGACGGCTGGTTACCGGAGTCCATGACGCGGATCGAGTAGTACTCGTCGATGACGCGGGCCGCTGCGGTGATGTCCTCTCGGTTCAACTGCTGGCGCCGGCCCACTGTGCCGATGACCGCTGCGAACGAGGTCTGCGGTGCGGTGTACCCGTTCAGCTGACCGGCGCTGCCGATCGCTGGGGCGTCGCGCACCAGTTCTCCGATACCGCGCACGGGATTGCCCTCCGAGCGGAACGTGAGCGTGCCGGGGTCGTCGGAGACCTCGAGGATGCACACCGACCCGCCGCGGACCGCGGCGAGCACTCCCCCGAGTACCAGCGATGAGGGGGTCTTTCCGGTGCCGCCCTTCTTGTTCGCCACGAGGATGGACACGGCCCGTGTCCACGTTGCCTGGCGGATCTTCTGCTCGTCGCCGTGCAGTGCTTCGGCCGCCGCCAGCTCTGTCTTCTCGGCTGCCCCGGGCTCGACGTTCAGCCCCATCTTCGAGAGCATTCCCCGTAGCCCGCGTGTGGCCCGCGGCTGTTCTCGGACAGTGCTGGCTGCACTGAGGTCTGCGACGGGATCGAGAAAGACCGTGTTCGGCAGCTGAGTCGGCTGAGCTACATTCACTGCGCTGGCGGCCGGCACAGGCGGCAATTCAGCCACATGCTGAACAGCTGGTTGCGGTTCCCATTCCTCCTCGCCGAGGTCGGCCTCTTCGGCCGCCGCTCGCGCCTGCTCACGGACGGCTTGCAGTACTGGTCCGGAGACGGTGTATTCGGATTCGACGTAGCTTGCGGCGCGCTGCGCCCCCGGGAACACGTCGTTAATTTCGTCCTGTGCCATGCGGTGGTCCTCCCTTGGCTGTGCAGCAATCAGCTGCGCTCCGCAGCTGGTGCAGTAGTGCGGTCCCGCCGTATTGATGCCGCAGCTCGGGCAGACCGCGAGTGGTCGACTTGCAGGGTCGACGGCTGTCGATCCCTGCGAAATCTCCGCCGTTTCCATCTGCTCGCTCCCCAGCGCTCGCGTGACCACTCCGAGGGTAGTGGTCACTTCGGACGCGTCCGATACCGGACACTCTACCTTGTAGTTCAATTACTAGGTAGGCATTCTTAGACCATTAGCGATCTGGACGGACTGATCAGGACAGCTGCCCACTTGACCGGGCAGAATGGGAAGATGCCTTCGCGCCGGGACACGCCAGAGATGCCACCGCGTGCCGCAGCTGTGCATGACGCGATCTCGGGTACGTCGCGACTTATTACCCTGCGTTTCCTCCTGGAAAACCCGGGGTCGACACGAACGCAGCTCGTCGAGGGTTCGGGCCTGACTCCCAGCACGGCGCGCATTGTGCTGCGTGAGCTGGAAGAACTCGGCTACGTCGAAGCGGATGTCACCGGCGACCGCAACGGCCGCCCGGTCCACTACGCGGCGCGACGCGACGTCCTCACCGATGACCTGACAGCTTTCGTCGCCTGGATGCTGCGATAGCGCGCCCTGTCCCGCGTCTGACAGGTAGGCACGTCGACTGTGTGGCCGGGTGATTTCGGGTTGCCGTCGATTTGCTGCGCAAATCGTCGCCCTCGTGCTCCACGGGGCTCAGCGCTCGAAAGGATCCGCTGGCGTTACGAGATGCTTGCGGCGATGGTTGCACCGACAGTGACGGGAACAGCGATTAGCGCGCAGATCATGCCAATTGTTCTCAGACGGTCCGCTGCGCGGGGTGGAGCGAGGCCGAGCCGTCGTGCGCGCCGACTAGTCCAGACGAGAGCCATGCCGGCGATTAGGGCGAGGAAGCCGATCGTGGCAAGTATGTGCATGTCATGCTCCCTCGGCGCGGATCGCCGGGATCCTGCTCATGCTCCGATCCTCTCAGCTGCTTGCGACATGCCTGTCTTGCAGGTCTCTATTGGCCGCGTTGGTCGTGCTGGGCGCGTGCACGCATAATGTCGGCGCTTCGGATGGCATGTGCTGATGCAGTCCGGCCGGCCTGTACACCGAACGCTTGGCGGTAGGCGGCTTCCGCGTCGGCTCGCGCTTGCTGTGCCTCGCGGTCGAGCCGGGAGATCTCCGCCCGAAGCCGTTCCAGCTCCGCAGCCTGGTCAGTCATCGCCTCGAGGTAGCCGGAGGCGAACACATCAAGCTCGTGCGCGGTCATCTGTACGTAGTCGGTGCTCATCATGGTCACCTCCGCTCCCCCGGCTGTCTCACTGGCAGCTTTCGCACTGCAGAAGGTCCATCGGGTCCACCGGCACGGCGTACTGCGCGTCCGAGTCCCGATAGTGACGCTCCCCCGGCTGGTCGTTTCGTGCGTGTGCAGCCATCCACATGTCGGCGGCCGCCGGCTCCCCCATCGCATACAGCAGCCCGTACAGCGCATCGATCTCTTCGCAGCTCATCGCCGTCCCGATGTAGTCCGCCATCTCCTGGCGTGCCCACTGGCCGGTGAAGGTCAAAACCGCGTTGCTGTCGGTGATCAGAGTGCTCATAATGTTCCCCTTTGTTGTGTCCTGGTGAATGTCAGAAGTTCGGCGCTTGCGTCGAGCTGCGTGGATTCACTGGACCCCTGCCGAATGCTCTGGTGCGGACGGGGCTGGCGGGGGTTCCCGAGGGTTCAGTCCGTGGCGTTCCCGGCGCGGCGCACAGCGACGCGGCAGAGGTTGCACGGACCGTGGGAATCGCTGGCGATTCGTACGGCCGCGGGGTTCATCGGTTGCCACGGCCACACCAGGGCACACCCCCGCCCTGCAGGGCGGACCACTCAGGCGGCCAGTCATTGGCCGACCAAACTGCTCTGGAGCGGACCGGGCGGGCGAGCAGTGCTGTCTGGTGTGCTCTCGCTCGTGGTCCGCACCAAGTGCAGTCGGTCTTGGGTGCGTGCCACTGTGCTCTTGCTCGCACCGGTACGGGTGGCGATGGCCCGCTGGCTCATCCCGGCCGCGGTCAGTTCTTCGATCATGCGGTCACGGTCCTCGGTGGTGTCGACCTCCGAGGTTGCTGCAAGCTGCTCGGCGATGATTTCGGGTCGCGGCTGGTCCACGGTGATCCGCTGGTCCAAAGGGGGCGCGACGTCGACGTCCGTCTGGTCTTCGACCTGGACCTGGCACGGTCCGCGCTTGGCGATCGCGATGCTGGCGCTTGCGTGCGTGGCTGCGAACACTCCGATGGGCGGTAGTGCGGCGACGGCGGTGCCGGCCCAGGTGGTCCAGTGGCTCGGATCACCGGCGGCCCAGGCGGCCGATGCGTTGGCGAGGAACGAGACAGTGGTCAGGAACGCAAGCATGAAGTCCGCGAAGCGGGCCGTCTCTCCGCGACCGCGGCGAACGTAGCCGATGACGCTGTAGACGACGATTCCGCCGTCGATGGATGCCGGGACGCACCACCGCCACGCCGGGGCCGCGTGTGACCAACTGGCAACGATGAGCATGGCGTCGAAGCTCAGGATGAAGCTGATCACCGCCAGCCCCACAGTGCCAACGAGCGCGATCCCGACTAGAGCCCAGGATTCGGTTTGCAACCTGCGGATGCGCCGGATCGGGCCGGTCTGAGCGAGGGTCGGGGCGGTCCAGCTGGTCATCGAACTCTCCTCATTAATAACAACGCTTGCGTTCTATTTTAGCGAATTGCGACGGATCCGTGGTGATAATCTCGGGATTGTGGACCACGAAGAGATAGAGCGGACCAGCGGTGATCCAGGTCCTGGTCCAGGTGGTCTTTATGACGTGCGCCGGCTCGCGGCGAGGCTGGGTGTGGCCCGGTCTTCGGTCCGGTCCGCGAGGAACAGGTCTGCCGACTGGCTCCCTGAGCCGGCCGGGATCGTCAACGGCGGCCCGGTGTGGACCGCGGCGTCGCTCGACGGTATTGAGGATCGACGGCGGCCGACGGGGCGGCCGCGGCGCGACTCGGTGTGAGGCAAGGCGGCCAGCTCACGCTGATCCGCTCCCCTGTTTCTGGCCCCGCTAGTGGGCCTCAGCTGAAGGGGCGGCCGCGCTTTAGTTCGCCTTGGAAGGCTTCGAACGGCTGGCCATCGTTGTACTCCTGTGCGAGCTGGGCCAGGTAGAGGTCGATCGCGGTTCGCATGAACTCGCTGATGGTCTTCGGCCCACCGGCTGGTCCGGTCCGGGTCACGGCCATCTGTGCCTGCGCATATTGGCTGGGCCGCACGGACATTGTCTTGTTCGTTAACCCTTCGGCCGTGGTGTGGCCGGCGGGCTGTTCCGTGGACCGCTGGACCGGGCGGGCCGCTACGGTCTTAGCCGCGGCGGGCCGGTTTGGCTCTTGGGCCTTTTCCGCGGGCTGCTGGACTAGAGCGGCTGGGGTTTCGGTCTGCTGGGAGACGATCGATTCCACTTCCATCTGGAGTCTGGGCCGCTCCTGGCCCGGGCGTTGCCTGGCTGGGCCGCTCATGCTGCGACTTCCTCGAGTTGCTTGACGCGGGCGACGATGGCTTCCGCGAGGCGGTCGTAGATCTCGGTCGTCTCGCGTCCGACCCGGTCATTCCAGGCCGTGAGTGACGCGGCGGCCGAGTCAGCCTCTGCAAAGCGGGTTCGCTCGGGAATGTACGGCGGCACGAAGAACTCGTCGCCCTTGCTCAGGGTTGCCATGCCACCGAACTTCAGGACCAGGTCACGGAAGTGGTTCCGTAGTCCCTCGTACTGGAACTGTTGTTCTGCTTTGCGGCCGTCGTAGCGCGTGGGCAGAACGGCCAGCAGCTGGAGTGTTGGGTTGAAGATGTCTTCTGCGTGCTCGTCGATGAACCGCTGGACTTCCATTGCTCCATCGATGGCGTCGAATTCGAGTGCGCAAGGAACGAGCACGTAGTCAGCTGCGGCCATCGACATCTGCACGAGGTGGCCGAGGTCGGGGCGGTTGTCATAGAGCTGCCAGTCGTAGTCGTCGGACCAGCCGTCGAGCGCCTTCTTCAGCCGGCGGATGGCGCCAACTTGGCCGGTCTCGGTCTCGCGATTCATGAGGTCGAGCCGTGAGGGGAGCACGTCGATGTACTCGGCTTCCTTGCTCCGCTCCCCCGCACTGTCGGTCCAGCCGCATGGCACGACCACATCTTCTCCGACACCGATGGTGTCGGCTTTGATGGCCTCTGAGACCGTGGGCTGGCCGGACTCCTGGTCCCATGCCGCTGCGAGACGGCGGCTCGCATTGGCTTGCGGGTCGAGGTCGACGACGAGAGTCCGTTCGTGTCGGCGTGCAAACGCCGCCGCAAGGGCGACCGTGACTTCGGACTTGCCGACGCCACCTTTTCGAGTGACAACCGCGATACGTGGCACGTTTGGTCCTTCCTAAGCAATTCAATAGTTACAACGGTTCGAACCGTTGTTGTGGATTGCGGACGCGAGTCTAAGGAAACCGTTCCAACCGTTGCAATAGTTCTATTAGTTAGAACGGTTGGAACTGTTCTATGCGTCCTCAACGCGGGGGAGTGTGAGGGGGAGACAGCCCCCTCACGCCGGCCTTCGCGGGGTCGAAGGCCGGCGGCGTGCTGGGGCACCCGGTGTGGATGCCCCAGCAGCCTGCGGGCTACTCGGTCGTTTCGGTCAGCGGTTCCGGGTATCCGGCTGCGATGCGCTCGACGTCCGAAAGGTGGTGGCCCCAGGATTCGAGGGACAGAAGGTAGCTGGCTACGACGCTGTTATGGCTGCGCCAGGATGCGACGTCGTCGGCGTGGTGCTCGCGGGCGGCCAGTGCGATAGCAAGGGAGACGTGTCCGGCCTTGGTAGGCGTTGCGTCCACGATTCCCGCTGCGCGGGTCCGCGCGTCCCATCCGGATTCCAGTCCGAGAAAGGGGCAAGCATTTCACTGGCGTTGTAGTCGGTGATGGTGGTGGGGTACTTCGTGAGCGACGTGGCCACAAATGCGGCGACGTCCTTCGGCAGCGTCTTACGGGCGAGGAACGTGGTCACCCACTCGCGGCGGACGGTGGTGGCGGTCCGCCAGGCCTTGTTGTTCTGGATGACGCGAGCGCGTTCTGTGCGCTTGGCTTCCTGCTCGGCCACCTCGCGGGCTTCGCGTTCCTCGTCGCTCTCGTCGGCGGGAGCCTGAACAACGGGGGAGTGGGGCCGGAACCGCTGGTGGTGCAGTTCGGGCTGGGTGCACATTTCGTACGCCCGATTGTCGTTTTCTGCTGTTCCCCACACCTCGAGGTAGATCGTGCGGCCGGGGCACGCCATGTGCGTCTCTGTCGTAAGTGCGGGACGTTTCTCTGCGTCGTCGCCCGCGTCAGTGAGCGAGTCCAAGTAGGAGTAGCTGCCGCGCGGGTTCTCGGTGGTGACCGTGTATCCGTCCGCCTCGAACTGCTTCACTAGCTCCTTCTCGGCGGCGTCGAGGGCCTTTTCGTCGCGGATTTCCTGGACGGTGAATGCCAGTTCGTCGTCGTCGCATCCGGCGATGCGTTCGGCTGCGTCCTCGTCGCCTTCGAATTCGGTGATTGCCACGAGCCGGTCAAGCGTCATCTGCTCGCCGTATTCCTGCATCACCTTCGTCGCGGTGGGGGAGTTGGCTGCCGTGATTGAGTCCTTCACGTGTCGGGCGGTCGCACCGGTTGACCGGGCGATGGTCTCGACGGCGATGCCGTCGAGAGCCAACCGCTGGTAGGCGGGGACACGGTCGGTGAGGGTGAGATCTTCGCGGGCGAAGGTGCGTAGCTGGTCCATGATCCGTTCGGCTGCGGTGCCGGTCTGTCCGGCGAGGCCGAACACTGCCGGGATCGCGGCCAGTTCGGCCTCACGGGCGGCCAGCAGTCGCCGCTGTCCGTCGTACACGTACACGGTGCCGTCCTCGCCGCGGCGGGCCAGAACGGGCTCGCGCACGCCTTCGGCGCGGATCGAGTCCACGAACTCGACCGGCAGCACCGGGGCGGTGCGCACGTTCACGTCAAGTTCTGCGGCCTGCGAGTCGATCATCTCGACAGTGACCGGCACCGCCTCGACTGCGATGGTCTTGGGGTCTTTCTTCATGCTCATTACGAGCGGTTCCTTTCGGCTCAGTAGAGTGAGGGTCAACCGGTCGGGAACCGAGGCATTAAGGGTGCTTCGGTTCCCGACCTTCTTGTTGTCAGAGGGCAACGGCCAGCGCGCCTGAGGTGGCGTCACGCCACCAGCCAACGACGACGGCCTGTTGCTCGGCGGTCAGCGAGACGGTCTCGCCGGTGGCCTCGTTCACGCCGAGGAACAGGCCAGCACCCAGAAGCGGGGACGTGAACCGGGTGCGGTTCGTCATCCGCGTGAGCACCGGGTTGAATCCGGCGTTGTAGAGACCTTCGTCGTCCACCCAGCAGTCGATTCCATCGGCCAGGCGCACCACGTCGACGAGGTCGCAGTCGAGCGCCTTGTACATTCCAGCAAGCCGGGTCTGGCTGGTCGTGCTGTCGATCTGCACTGTGGAGAGGGTGCCCTCCTGGTCGATCACGATTCCGTTGAGCATTCGCGTTTCCCTTCTTTGATTGGCTGTTGAGAGTGGCCTGGTCGGCGCTAGCCGAGCTGGCTGCTTTCAACAGGCCCCTGCCGCCTTGCGTGCCGTGGAAGGACCTGTCAAGGGTTCTCGCGGGTCTGCTCCGGCGTTCCCGGCGTGGCGCGCAGCGACACGCCAGTGGTTGCCGGAGTCGAAGGAATCGCTTGCGATTCCGAGCCCGCGGGGTTCATTGACAGGTCCTGGAGCGGTACGCAACATCGCGCCGTCAGGCGCAGTCACAGGCGGCCGGCTTGCCGGTCGACCGTTCAGCACTGGACCTGGTGAAAACACCCGGATGCCAGCCGGACTTCGCCCCGTTGTGAGCTCGGGGGAGTGTGAGGGGGGAGTGCCCCTCGCGCCGGCCTTCGCGGGGTCGAAGGCCGGCGGGGCGCGGGTCAGCTGGCGGCGCGGTGGTCGGTGATCGCGGCGTAGGTCGCGCGGTCGGTCCAGCTATACCCGGTTTCGAGGCTGACCGTCTTGGGGTTCACGCGGGCCACTCGGCGCCACTGTCCACACACCTTGACGGCGTCGCCCTTCTTGATTTGCTGGGGCGTGTAGTTGGTCACGTCGCCGCTGTTGATCTGCTGCTCACGGATGCCTTGCCAATAGGTGAGCTTGTCGCGCAGCTCCTCGAGCACGGGGGAGAGGCGTCGGGTACGGGCGGCCTTCTCGTCGTCGGTGGTGGGTCGGTAGCCGGATTCAGGGTCGTAGGTGGCGGCGGTGATGCGGCGCTCGGTGCGGCGTATGTCCGCCTCGATTTTCTGGATGCGGTTGAACACTTGAGAGCCGCTGTATCGGCCGGCCGTGGTCCGTGTTGCGGCGTTCGCACGCTCAGCCGCGTGGGTGGCATCGTCAGCTGCGGTGATGCTGCGGCGCATGCTGTTGTCGGCGCGGGCGATCGCGTTGCGGTGGCGCTGCTCGGAGTGGTGGCCGATCTTGATGGGTTCGCCGCCCTCGGGCAGTCGTGCGACGTCGCGCTCGTGTCGCTGCCAGGCGGCTTCCGCGGCGCCGGCCTTGCGGTCGGCCTTCGCGGCGAGTGCGTCGACGCGGGCTTCCTGGCGGGCGATCTTCCCCGCCTCAACCTCGGCGGTGCTGCGCACGGTGTTGTCGAGCTCGGTGGTGACATCGAAGCCTGCTGCCTCTAGCGCGGTGATGGTGGGCTGGATGCGGTACTTGTCGGGGCGATGATCGCGGCTGTTGGGCAGATACCACGAGCCGATGCTGCGACCCAATCGCCAACGGTTCGCCTTCAGGATCTCGGCGGTTCCGTCGCCTTTCGTGGTCCCCTCGATGAGGGTTCCGGCTTCGTGAGTGTGAGTGATGGTGAGCATGGCGGCCCTTTCCTCGCTGATCGTTTTTCCTGCCGTCCCCGGCATGAAGAGACCAGCCCCGCCCGGAAGCGGAGCCGCATAAGCGGTCGAGGGGGAGTCGGCGGGTTCCACGCACGGTGGAGCGCAGCGGAAACGGGCGAGGGTTCTGGCGACCGGACGAATCGCTCGCGATTCGGCCGCCCTCGGGCGCGTTGCGGCGCAGCTGGAGGGCGGGTATGAGCGAGCGCAGCGAGCGGGTCGGATGCCGGAGACGGAAGGAAAACACCGACAAAACAGGGCCGCGAAGCGGCACCAAACAGCGAAACAGTCCCGGCCTCGGCCGGGGTCACCTGCCTCAAGCGTGTGAATCGCAGTGATCAGTGGCGGTATCTTCGTAACGCTATTGGCGTGGCTCAGCCTTCGGGCTGCACTCGTCGTAGCTCTCGATAGATGGTCGTGCGGGAGACATCGAACAGGTCGGCCAGCTCGGACTGCGTGTGCGTGCCTGCAGCCGCGAGTTCGAGCAGGTGCTTCCGCTTCGTCTTGCTCAGGGTGGGTTGTTTGCCGCGCAGCTTGCCGGCCGCTTTAGCGATCTGCATCCCCTCGCG
The DNA here is from genome assembly GCF_012985205.1 of Planctomonas sp. JC2975. NCBI lineage: Bacteria > Bacillati > Actinomycetota > Actinomycetes > Micrococcales > Microbacteriaceae > Planctomonas > Planctomonas sp. JC2975. The sequence goes on from NZ_JABEKS010000005.1 coordinate 29,313, forward strand.
AGTACGCATCCGGATGAGATCAGCCTCGAACTCGGCCACCATTCCGAGCACGTTGAACAGCAGACGCCCCACCGGGTCGTTCGGGTCGTAGACGGAGCCTCCGATGCTGAGCGCGACGCCCTTGCTGGTCAGCTCATCCGCGATGTCTCTGGCATCCGGCAGTGAGCGGGCGAGCCGGTCGAGCTTGGTTACTACGAGTGTGTCGCCGTCCCGAACGGCAGCAAGGGCTTGAGCGAGCCCGGGCCGTTCCCTGTTACGGCCGGTAAGGCCGTGGTCGACGTAGATCAGGTTCGGGGGAACACCGAGAGCGGCGAGCCCGTCTCGCTGCGCCGTGAGGTCCTGCCCCGCTGTCGAGACGCGCGCATAGCCGACTTTCGTCTTACTCATAGAACTACTGTTGCAGATACGGCCCCGTCACCGCGCATTAAGTCGTGCGGGGTATACGCACATGCAAACGCCAGCAACCATCAGGACCGGCCTCACGGCTCGACAGGTGCGGTAGCCGACCGGCTTACGGGCACGGAACTCGGCCGGCGTACCGCGCGGATTGCGGGGCTCCGCACAGCCGCGAGTGATGATGGTGTGTGCCAAACCAGAAGAAGATCGTGGCGCGTCTTCGCGACGCCATTGGCGACGACGCCCTTGTTCGGCTGGGCCGCGTTTCTCGACCCGAACAGTCAGTCCAGGGATTCGTTGTCGCCGTAGGCGCAAAGTGGGCGCTGTTACAACGCACCATGGATGGCGGGTTTTTCGACGGCCATCTCGCGATCCGACTCGACGAGGTCAACAGCATTCGCGTTGACTCCAGCTTCGAGTCGACATTCGCCAGAACCCAACCGGAGTGGCCGCCAGCGTCCAAACACCCGGGCGAACACGTCGATCTCGACACCACATTTGGCATGCTCACGTCGTTGCTCCGCGCCGGCGAGTTGTTTGGAATCGAGCGCAACAAGAAATACGACGCCACTTGGATCGGTGTCCCGAACGAGCTGACGCGACGATGGCTGTACATCTGGGAAGTGCGCCCGGACGCGAGCTGGCATGAACACCCACAGGGATATCGACTCGGCAGCTTGACGATGGTGACGATGAATGACCACTACCAGCGAGGTCTCGCAGCGGTTGCCGGACCGGCACCTGCTGGCGCATCGCCGTCAACGTGGGCCGCGGCAGATCGGGCATCGAAGGCGAGGTGACTCCGCCGCGCTCGCGGATGTGCACTCCCACAACATGCACCCGCATACCTCGAGGCGCCACGCAACGCGATCGACCATCGTGACGTTGGTTGCTGGACGCCGCTGCTCTACAAGCGAGTCACGGCGAGATAGGTCCCGTCCCCGCCGGGCTCGTCCCAGCTGTGGGGGGACAAGGCTTCTCCCGATGTCTGCTCGCTGCTCTCCTGCGGCCACGTTAGCCGAACCCTTTGGAGTGCTTCCTCGCTTTCCAACAGGGAGAGTGCTGCCATCGCGTAGGAGCGAAGTTGGGAATCTGCGGCGTCGAGCTCCGCTCCGCGAAACACCCAGATGAACTCGTACAGGCCGACAGTGCCCGAATCGAGAAGATCTCTTATCTCGCCTACGAGCCACAGCACTGGGTCGTACTTCGACCGTGCCCCGTTCCCGTATCCAACCGTTGACACGAACCACACGTTAGACAGTCCGCACGCGGAACGCGACAACTGCGCGCAGCTGGATCCCTCCGTGCGCAGTCGGGTGTGACATTTAGCGCTGCAATAACCGCGCCATTTTGCGATCAACTCCACCGTCACGACGCTCCCAATGCGGATCCGTGGGAAGAGGGCGATGGTGCACTCCACTCCTAGCGGACGGCGGCTATCGCGCGACTCGACCAGCTCGACGGTTCGCTTCGGCGGACGGTGAGGGCATGTTGATCTTGGTAATCGTGCTCCTGGTGATCTGGGCGATCCTCGCCGTGGTCGGATTCGCCAGTAAAGGCTTGCTCTGGTTGGCCATCATCGGAATCATCCTGTTCGTGGCCACACTGGTCATCGGGATCATCCGCCGCGCCGCTCGCACGAAGCAACCGTTCTCGAACTGTCCGGCACACAAGCCGACCCCAGCTTGGGCGCGTACGGTCGCGATCCTACGAGAGAAGGTCACTATGACCGCCGGTGAAGGTATCAAGAAGGGTGCCGAAGGCACCAAGAAGGTCACCGATCGAGTCGTCGACTCGGTCGAGAAGAAGATAAACGACGTGACCGACACGGTCAGCCACGCGATGGGCTCAGCAACGGACGGGATCCACCACGCTGCAAGCCAAGACAGGACCCCGAAGAAGTAGAAACAGAACGACGAGGCCCCGCCCTGTGGCGGGGCCCCTTTTTTCGTGCGTCGCCGGCTCGTGTGGGCGCGCAAGCGGACCGGCTTGCGGGCGCGCCGAGTTGTGGCGGATTGATGCGTGTGGAGGGCGCGCACATGCTTGTCTACCCGGGCGTGGCGTGCTTAGGTTCTTCAGGGGGCTCTAATGCAGGCTGCGTTGAGGAATTCCGCTGTGCCGGCCGACCGCAATGTGGATCGGCGATCTGTTCGATGGTTTGCTGGCGTGGGAGCGATTGTCTTGGGGTCGGCTGCTTGGGTGTTTGTGGGTGTTTCGCCCGCTGATGCCGCTGTTCTCGATATCCGCGCCGTTTGCACGGACTCGACTACGGTCGGTTCGACGATCACACTGACCGCTGACTGCACGACAACCGACAATCTGACCATCCCGGACGGGTTCACCTTGGATGGAGCGGGCCACACGATTACGGTCACTGATACGCCTTCTGCCCCGTTACTGGGTGCTGCGATAAGCAATGCCGGGTCGTCGATGAGTATTCAGAATCTGACTTTGAACGGCGAGTACACGGCTGCTGCACCGAATCCGGCCGACTCGAATGCGCCGTTCTTCGGGATCAGGTTCTTGTCCGCGTCGGGATCGCTGAGCAATGTGACGGTGACGGGCATCACCAGGGGTCAGACTTTCAATTTCGGTCAGGCAATCCAGGTGGACGCAACTGCCGGAGGCCCGCAGACCGTCACGGCGACAAACGTGTCAGTGTCTGACTTCCAGAAGAACGGGCTGACAGCCAACGGTGAAGCAACATTGAACGTGACCGGCTCCACCCTTGGCCCGCCAGATACCTCGATCAATACTGCTGGAGTGGCTGGAATCGCCCAGAATTCCGTGCAGTACTTCGGCTCCGGCGGCACATTCTCCGGAAACACGGTCATCGGTTACACCGCCAACCAGCCGTCCACGGGCAGCGCCTCCACCGGGATGCTGATCTTCACCGCCAACAACCTGACCGTGACAAACAACACGTTCGGCGGGGCAGGAACCGACTACGGCATCCTGCTGAGTTCCGGCGGCACAGGCATCACGATCTCCTTCAACCATCTGGCCCGCACCGCCACCCCATCGGGTCTGGAGGACTCGTTCGGATTCGGTGCAGGATCGTTCGGCACGACCGCGACATTGATTTGCAACACGTTCGACGGGTGGAACCAGAACCTGCAAAACCTGACACAGCCGCCGTGCATCATCACGCCAAGCCTCCACGACGGCACGGTCGGGGTCGCGTATTCCGACGTGATCGAGGCGACAACGGAGAACCCCACACCCGATCTCACCTGGACGGTCCTCACTGGAGATTTTCCGCCGGGCTTGACGCTGAACCCGGACGGCACGATCACCGGCACTCCCACCACGGCCGGGACATACACATTTACCGCGCAAGTGGAAGACCCGGTCGATGGCACAGCGACACGCGAATACACGATCACGATCGCTGCAGCCGCCCCGGGTCTTTCGATGACGAAAACCGCCTCCGCCGCCAGCGCCACAGGAGAACCCGTCGACCAACTCTCAACTGCCGGCGACGTCGTGACCTATACCTTCCACATCGTCAACAGCGGAAATGTTCCATTGAGCAATCTGGCGATCAACGATGGGGGCACCTACACCGGAGCAACGACACCTGGATTCTCCGGTACCGGAACCCTCGGCCCCATCACCTGTTCACCCACTGCGCTCGGAGCGACCATCGCGGCCGGCGCCAGCACCGACTGCACCGCCACTTACACGGTGACCCAGGCGGACATTAACAACGGCGGAAGTTTGAACAACACCGCCACAGCATCCGGCCAGCAGCTGGACTCCACCACCTTCACGTCGCAACCTGCGACCGCCAGCATTCCAGTCAACGCGGCAACCGCGCCGCCGACACCCACCGGCCCCACACCCGGCGTGACAGGCGTCCTCGCCAATACCGGCTCAACCTCGCCCCTAACTGCCCTACCGGGCAGCATCGCGCTACTGGCCGGAGCGGCCATGATCACCGTCAGTGCGCTGCTCCGCAAACGGCGCCGCGCCTAGCAGCCCTCGTCGCCAAAGGATCGACACCAACAAACAAGGATCGGCTGTGCCGGAGCGTGCGCGCCGATCGGTTCGGAACGATTGAAAGCACACACGCCGAGCCGAACCGGTCGCCGCTGACCTCCACAAGCTGCAGGAAGCACGTCGATCAGACTGCAACGGTCAGTATTTGGAAAACCTGGGTCGTCTGCGAGGTTTACGTTGTGGCTGGCATTGAATATGTGTGCCTGTTCATCGGAGGGCCTTGGGGCGGCCAGAGACGATCTTTGCCGGCCGCGGAGACCAGTGGACTCCCCGGTGCGGTCGAGGTCGGGGACGGGCACTACTACTTGGATGTGGGCACTCAGCATCACAGACAATCACAGCCGACCTACCGCTGGGTCGATCGGTGGGGTCGACATGGATGAGGTCGATCCTCCGGGATATGACACGTCGGCTATCCCCGGCGACCATGCCAAGCCTCTCCTCCATCCCGAGGGATGAGAAACATCTCGATCCACATGCACGAAGATGGATCCCTCTCCGCACCGAAGCCTGAGCTGAAGGCCGCACCGTCAGAGCCATGCGTCAGCCAGGGATCGACGATCGGGCACGTCCAGAGGCGGTGAACCGGAAGGCTCGTTCTGCTGCTGCGATGTCGGCGTAGAGTCGCGTCATGTCCGCTGAATCGACGGGCTCCCATGCACAGTTCGCGACTGCCCTTCGAGCACGCGTGCAGGAGACCGGGACATTGGACCATTCCCTCCGAAAAGGAATTCTTGATCGTGGGGCTGGTGGGCCGGCCGTGGCCGAACCGTACGATTCCTTGGCCAGAGAGATTGCCGAAGACTCGTACCGTGTCACCGATGAGCAGGTGAGCACGGTGTTGGGCGAACTCGGGTCGGAAGGCAACGCCTTCGAAGTGATCCTCACCGCAGCGATCGGCGCCGGACTCCGGCGGTGGGATGCCGCAGCCGCGACCATTGGAGAGGCTGACGATGCGGCTTCCTGAGGTCGAACGCGGCGACACACTGCGGCACCGGGCGCTTATCACCGGCATCTCGCGGATGACAGGGCTGCGGCTACCCGACGCGGCCCGGGTGGCGTTCTACCGCAACGACTTCGCCGGCCCTGCGCTTGGGGCATGGACGCAACGAACGATGCGAGGCGCAAGCGGGTGGTCTGTGTCCGAGCGGGAACTTATGGCCGCATCCGTGGCAACCTGGAACAGTTGCCCGTTCTGCATCGGAGCCCACACCGCCGTCGCGATCCGCGGCATGGAAAAGGACATCGTTGATGCCGTCCTCACCGACTACCGAACCGCTCAGATTCCCGAGAAACTGAAGGCGGCCCTCCAATTCATCGAGAAGGTCACCAAGACACCCGACGAACTCGGCACCGCCGACGCCCGCCGCGCCATGCAGGCCGGTGTCACTCGCGCGGAACTCGAGGACGCTGCTGCAGTCGCAGCCCTGTTCGCGATCATCACCCGCTATGCCAACGCGCTCGATTTCGACATACCCAACGCAACTGACTTCAAAAAAGCAGCAGGCATGCTCTTGCGACGCGGATACGCGTAGGACGTCCGCAAGACGATCGGCTTGCGAGCGTCGAGGAATCTACCGTCTGCGCCGAGCGATCAGGAACGCTACGACCAGGACAACGATGAGTGTTGTGATGACCGCGACTAAGGCTCCGGTACTGATCGCCATTCGTCCTCCTTGCGAATTCTCGCGAGACGACAGTATCGGCGATTATCGGTCGAACCTCCGGCGCGCTAGTGGATCCGCTTCCGCGCCCGTACGGCATCAGCGCGGCGCTGATGCGTCACTACCGGATCCTCTACGTGCGTGCCCGCGTCATAGAGGGTCATGAGTCGCGCCAAAGAGCGCCAACAGTCACACTCGGGCGGCCGTCAGCTGGTCGCGTCAGTGGAGCCAGCCTTCTTCGCCATGTCAACGCGTCGGTTGGGCAGCGCACGGAAGCTTGCCATCGAGCCGCCCTGGATGATCCAGAACTGTGCGTCGCTGGCCTCGCGTACGTCCTGCGGTGGGATCACGTAGGTGTGTTGTGCGCGGGCCGATTTCAGTTCCTCACCGGTCGCCGCGCCAGAGGATTCCATCTGCATGTAGGTGCCGGCGTACTTCACCACGTCTTCGGGATCCTTCTGGCGGCCGAAGATGAGGGCGGCACCGGATGCCAGTGCGCGGCGACGTCGGGTGTCGTCGTTCGACAGACCCGCGGGGGACTGTGCAGCCAAGCCGAGGCCGACTCCTGCTGATCGAGCTGTTTCGTATAGTGATCCGGCTGTATCGCCGGGGTCGCTGGTTCCAGTGACAAGCTGCGGGAACTCGTCGACGACGACAAGCACGGGGCTCTTGTCTCGTCGCATGAGTCGGTTGGTGAGGAAGTTCCGCAGATCCAGGAGCAACAGGTCACCAAGTCGTGCCTGGGTGTCGTCGGCGGGGGAGAGCGGCACGATCGTGATGTCAGCGCGTGGGTTGTCGTAAGACCATCCGTCGGCGTCGAGCCATCGTTCGAGCGGCCGCAGCGCGACGAGCAGGCTCTGCAATGTGCGCTCGCCTGCCGAGATCTTCGCTCGAGAATCGACGATCGCATTGACCATGTCGAGGTCGTACTGGTCTCGCACGTATGGGACCGGGTTCGTCAGCCGCTCGCGCAGGTCTTCCACGCTGCGCAGCGGTGAGGCGTCCTGCACGGCTTGCAGGATGCCTCGTATCTCGTCCAGGTAGTGCTGGTTCGCGCCGTCCGCGGGTGGCATGAGTCGCATCAGCTTCGCAGTCACCTGTTCGCTGGTGCCGCTGAACATGTTCCACCCGGCGTTGATCGCCGCCGTGCGTCCGAACGTGCCGGCCAGCTCCGCCAGCGCATCGGCGTCCTCGGGGTCGCCTTTCGCATCGATGAAGAAAACCGGCCAGCCGTAGGTGAGTGCACACTGCATCGCTGAGTTCAGGAACACGGTCTTGCCCGTCCCGGACTCCGCGATGAGCAGGAACCGTACGGCTGAGCTGCGCACAGGCAGTTGCGCATAGGTGCCTGACGGGTCGATCCAGTCGCGCACGCGACGAGCGTCGTAGAACCGATCAGCCATAGTGCGCACCGTGGCGCGGTTGACCAGTCCAAACGCTTGCGCACCATCGGGGGTGAGCAGAGGTGCTGTCATCGCGCTCCTGCTTGATCCGGTGATCTGCCCCGTCCGCGGGTCGACGCTCACTCCTATCCGGCGTGCAGCGGTGCGATCAGCTGCACGCTTGCGTGCCGTTTCAATGCGCGTCTGCTGCACCACGTCTGCGATGCGCCGATTCCGAACGAGCGTGGCGACCTGGCGACGCCGGATCGACCACGTGACCGGCAGCAGAAGGATGCCGGCCAGGAAGTTGACGACCAGCCACGGCCAGAGGTGGAGTACTTGGCTCTTCCAGTCGGCCGTGGCGAAGAACATGGACGACTGGCCGGTACTGACCCATTGTGCGATCCACACAGCCTCTGCCACGACGAGGCCGGCCAGGATGGCAACGCCGATCGTGTTCACGATCCACTGCCACCGCCAGGTGATCCAGAACCACGTCTTGGTGGCCAGCACCGTTCCGGTGATCCGTGCGCCGAGCACGGGAATCACCAGTGGTGCACACACGCACGCCATGGCGATGACGAACGCTGCCATCACAAGCTTTTCGACGACCTCGCCCATCGGGTCGACGCTCTGCGACTGCGCTTGCTCCTGCTGACTCATGCCTGCCCCCATTCACCGGCCAGCTCAGGAAGAGGAGTGGGGGCAGGACTCGCGGATCCTCGCCATGCTGCGCCCTCATCACCAACCCACTTACCGCGAACATCGAAGGCCGCCGCGATCACGATGCGGTGTCGCTCATCGCGGAACACCCGCACGTCGGCCTCCCGCCCGACGATGCGCGAGGTCGGCGCATCGCAGAAGTACACGACGCGCTCGACGCCCTCACGAGCCAGCCGCCACACGTGATTCTCGAAGATCACCCGGTACCGGTCGTTCGTCTTAGGCGTCAGCTCGACCTCGACGAGCTCACGCTTCCCGTCGCCGCTGACGGCGACTCCATCGGCCTGGTGATCGTTCCTCATGGCCGGCTTCCGGTCACGCTCCCACGTGTACCCGCGAGCAAGGTAGCGAGCCGACACCGCCGCCACCGCGACCTCATGTCGCGTCGTCTGACGGAACAGGTTCGGGGCGCTCTTCCCGATCGCCTGATGCGTCGCCCAGACGATCGAGCCATCGCGAAACGTCGGCCGCGCACGGTCGACCAAACCGACCTCAGCAAGTCGCGCAGTCCACTGCTGAGCACGCCTAAGAGACACCGGCTCGGCCTCATCGCTCAGCCCTGCCAACGCCCAACGCAGCGCATCCATATCCGCAAGACGAACCACGCTCAGCCAGTCCAGCATCGCTTCGTCACGCTCAGTCAGCTGCACAGAGGCCTCCAATAACCTTGTCAACAAAACTACCAGGTACACCCTCCGCACGGCAGAGCAATCTGCGCTGCATATGACGCTCTAGCCGCCTTCTCTCCACGACCGACGGCCGCTCTCGTGTTCCTGTCATCCCTCCAACCCACGCGTACGCTTTTGACTTTGACCTTGTTCCTCTCTCCTCCCTCTTTTTGCCCTGCCCTGCCCCCACCCCTTTACTTCCCAACCTCCCTAACTCAGCTCTGCTGGGTGTGGGAGGTTGGGAAGCGAGCGTAGCGAGGGGGTGGGGGCAGGGCAGGGTAAAAAGCACCGTAGAACTTCGTTTGCCTATTCGCGCTCGGTGAATAGTCCAACGTAGTAGCTTGCTTTCCATTAGAACGGGGCCGGTACGGCCTCGATCGGTGTTTTGTGCCGTTTGGCGGCCGCGGCTGGCTGCTGCTTCGCTCGGCGGCGCACCGCCGTTTGCAGTGCAGCTGGTCGCACGCCCCCACTGCCGTTGCGCTTCCGTACGCCACGGTTGCGCAGACAGCTCTTGATCGTGGGAGGGGTCATACAGCCTTGTAGTTGAACAATTAGGTGTGTCATCGGTTCTCCGAGCTCCGTCGCCGCATCCGGTCACTTGCGCGCTGAGCTTCCGCGCGCATCGTCTCGATGATCGCGGCCACTTCTGCCGGGTCGTCGCGAGCGATCCGTGCGCGTAGCTCGATGGCTTCTGCGCGCCACTTCTCGGCCTCGACGCGCAGCTGGTCGCGGCGCCGCGCAGCGGATTCCGTTGGGGTCTCGCCGGTCGGATCAATCGCGCTGCGGATCGTCCAGACGAGGTATCCGATCGGGTCGTGCTGCTCGGTAGAGGCTGCCACTGTGACGCCGTTCTCGGCGTTGTGGCGATTCATCGTGTCGAGGAGTGCGGCAACGGTCCAGCGGCTCGGATCGATGCCGGCTCGGGTCAGAGCATCGCAGAGCACGCCGATGTGTCGATTGCGTACGAGCCACGGCATCCGAGCGGCGAGCTGGCCGGCGAGGCGTTGCAGCTCGAACGAGCGAGGTGAGCGATCCTGTGGAACTCGCTTTCTTCTTCTCGTCCCCGGCCTCGGCCGCGTAGCGGCCGTCGAGCGCGCTCTTGCGCGCGTTGGTGAGAACTTAACAACTGCTACTTCTTCTCTTACTTTCTGTAGGGCGTGTAGGGGGGCGGAACTCACAACTGCACGAGCTGCACGCACGAGCTGACGTGCCCATGACGGGACGACGAGATACCGCGTCGACGCCACGGCACGCTGGTCCTGCGCTCCTAACGCTCGTGCTTGGGCCAGCTCGTCGAGGGTGAGCTTGTCGCGCCCGTGGCAGACCTCGATGTGGAAGCCCAGGTTGCTAAGGAACTGGACGCACTTCTTCACCGTGGCCGGCGAGCAGTGCAGTGCATCTGCGATCGTCTGGAAGGAGACGGCCACATTGCGCCCGGTCTCGAAGTCGGCGGCGGCCGCCAGTCGTCCGGCAACCGCGAGGATCTGTGCGCGGCCGCGGCGACGCGCACGCATCAGCCGCTCGATGCTGGCCTGTCCTAGTGCCAGCTCGACAGCGCGCAGCCAGTCGGCCGGCCGGCATACCGGCACAGCGGAGTATCGCCCCTCGGCGGGGCGGAGGATGAGCCCCCCTCGTCGAGACGCCGTATGCGCCCCGCTGCGGGGCGCATACGGCGTTTGGGCACGGTTGCCTGGCCGCGTCGAGTTCGGCCGCCAGGCGGCCGCCTGTGGCGCGGATTCTCGAGTCGCGTCGGATTGCGACACGCGGAGGGCTCTAAATCGACCTCTGACGCCTCCCGCATCAGTACGGGTTACTATGGACGTGTCCTTTCAGGGCGCGAAAAGACCTCCGGTCTTTCCGGCTTCGGATGGATCATTCAGAACCGCTTCGGTCGCCAAACTTCTGGCGGTTCTGGCATTTGCTTCCGGCCCGCCGCATCAGCGGCGGGCCTTGGACGTTAAGCGGTGTCGATAGGCAGCCCCTCCGTGTCTGGGAACCAGACCGGTCGACCGTTTGCATCCAACTCAACGGTCTCGACCATGACGTCGAAGAGTGCGGCGGAGGACACACCGCAGTTCTTCGCGATCTGCTCCCAGCGCTGTTTGTTCTTCCGCTCCACCGCGTAGCCCAGAGATACGGGGTCCTTGCGAGTACCGCGCGGCAGTCGTCGGGGAGCCATGGAGGCAGTCAACCGTACCCTTATGGCTACGTCGAGCATTTGTGGGCGTGTCGGGTCAGCGCGAGTCAGATTCGGTCGACGGCGGATGCCCACACCCAGACTTCGTGACGGGCACCGTTCTGCATCGTGAAGCGGATCTTCACGGCCCGTGGCGTCCAGGCGACGGCCTCGGCCCGTGGGCGGATGACGGCCTCGTGGAACCGGACGAACGCCCGAACCTTGATCGGCTCGTCCGCGTGCGTGACACGGTTGTGCTCGAGATCAAGCTCGGCCTCGGTGAGGCTGACCGGTTGCGGTCGTGTCACCGCTACCTCCATGGCGTAGGCAATGCGGCGGTCGACGTTGTCGACGTATCGTGTCTGTCCACCCATGGGTCTCGCCCGCCTAGCTCGATCATTTGTTCTATTCGAGAATAGGCAAGACAGTGTGACAGTCGCTAATCTGTTCTACATGTGCAGGAACTTCGTGGCACCCCCAGCCGCGGATTCTGGCCCATCGGCCGGCCCGGTCAAGGGCGCATGCGCGTCGCTGCGCGATGCAGCACAGCTGCACCCTTGACCGGCCCTCTCGATCCGCAATTCGCGCTGCTTATCGGGGATGCCCCGACAGGTGAGCTGCAGGGAGGTAGAGCAATGAATTGGAACCCTGATCTGGCCGAGCTGCTGGGGGAGTACGTCGTGCCGGTCGATCCGATGGACGAGCTCGGCTGCGATTCCTGCCAGTAGCCGGCGCCGTCGCCGCGCCACGGTGTGCGGGTTACGCTGTGCCGCGTGTGCGGGCGTTTCGCGATGGGGAAAGAGACCAACGAGTCGATCACCGAGTTCATCCAGTCCACGGGCCGGAAACCGGCCGAGTGGTCCTGGGACTGGGAAGACCGCTACAACATCAAGCCCACTGAGGACATCGCAGTAATCATCGACTCCGCCCGCGATCGTGAGCTGCGTGTGGCGGCCGCCCGGTGGTCGCTGGTGCCGCCGTGGTCGGAGACGTTGAAGATGAAGTACCCGACGTTCAACGCCCGCAGCGAGGACATCCTGTCGAAGTCGACCTGGCGCAAACCCGTCCAATCGCACCGCTGCATCGTGCCGGCGACGGCGTACTACGAATGGACCGGGGAGAAGGGCTCCAAGATCCCGCACTCGTTCTCCCGTCCCGAGGGCGGCGTGCTCGGCTTCGCCGGCCTCTACTCCTGGTGGCTCGACAAAACCGTGCCCGAGAACGACGACACCCGCTGGCACCTGACCGCGACGATCCTCACCTCGGACGCGATCCCGAACCTCGCCGGCATCCACGACCGAGCACCAGTGATCCTCCCTGAGACGCACTGGCAGCACTGGATCGACCCGTCCATCGTCGGAGACCAGACCCTAGTCAACGACGCCGTAGCGGCCGGGGTGGCGCAAGCCTCGACATTGCGAATCGATACCGTGGCCCCGTTTGGGATCAACGCTGAGGGACCTCAATTACTCACCCGCATAGAACGTTGATTGTGCCTCGACGTACTCTCGGGACATTTTGCGGACATTTCAATCCCATACGGCGTACAGTCGAAGTGTTGGAGGTGATCAGATGTCGAGCACTCTCGAGGCACCTGCGCCGCGGCGTAAGCGGCAGCTGGCTCATACGCGTGCCGTGGAGTCGGACCTCGCCCCTGCCGTGAAGACTCTCGTCGACATCCTCGGCAAAGGACTAGTGGCCGTCATCGTCGATCGCGATGTGAAGACGATCACCCGCTGGACTGCCGACCAAGGACCGAGCGGGGACGAAGAGCAGCGGCGCGTCATCGATACGCTGCAGATCGTCGAGCTCCTACTGGCGGAGGATTCGCCATCGGTAGTGCGCTCTTGGTTCATGGGCATGAACCCACAGCTGGACGACCAAAACCCTGCAGAGGTCCTGGCCGAGGGACGCGCTCGTGAGGTGATGGCAGCGGCGCGGGCGTACGCGAACGAAGCCTGACCCGGTTTCTGGGTGTTAGCTGAGTTCCGACTGTATACTTTGTTCATGGCGCTGACCTCGACCGCACGCACACCGTCCGCCGGCGCACGGCGACCTGCGCCATCGGACTGCTGACGGTATCTGGTATGACGCCGTATCCAGAGGCCCCGGTCCTGGTCGATCCGCCTGCCGAGTTGTTCCGCGTCGAGCGGCGGGATCCGCCGCTGCGCTACTCCCGGATTAGGGCCGAGGATGCAGCGAACGATCGTGGCGGGAACAGGTTCGACGTGCCTGGGGGAGGGGTCCTCTACGCTGCGACGACCGCGCAGGGTGCACTTGCCGAGACCACCGCCAGTTTTCGTCCCAGCGCATCGATCCTGGCCCGTATGGCCGCGGCTGGCGCGGATCCGGCCGAACTCACCGGCCCGTCGCTGGATGCATCCTGGCGTGCCAGCCGTGTCATCCGTACCCTCCACGTGCGCGAGTCTCTTCCCTTCGTCGACATCGAGGCCCCCGTCACACACACGTACCTGACTAGGCATGCCTCGAATGTCCTGCTGGGTCAGGGTGTTCAGAACCTGGACGTCGCGACGGTGCTCGGACCCTCGAGGCTCCTAACTCGCGGTCTTGCTACATGGCTCTATCAGGCGCGTGATAGTTCGGGGTACCCGATGTACGGCGGAATCCGTTACCTCTCCCGCCTCAACACCGCCTTCGAGTGCTGGGCAATCTTCGAGGGAGCGACCAGCGAGGTCACCGATGAACGGCGGATCACGATCGATGACCCGGATCTCCGCGCCATCGCATCCGAATTCAGCATCTCGCTCGTGTAATTACCTCCGCGAGATCAGTCGCCCGAGCTATGCCTGCTCCACACCGATCCCGAGCGAGATGTAGCCCTCGGGGATCGTTGCCCGATACTGCGCATGGGCGGCATCGTGGGTGTCACCTGCAGCCTCGTGCGGCATCGTGGCAGTCGAGCGGGTCTTGGCGACGAGGCTTCAGGGGGTCTATCCGTGGTTCCGAATTCGCCCGTCGATGCGCTGGGCTCACACGCTTCCGGTGTTCGTGATCTGCTCGTTGAGATCGTGCGGGCTCGACATGATCGCTTTGCCGAAGCGCACCAGGTTGCAGAGACGAGATACGCCACAGGGTTCGGTTCTCAGTGGCACGACCTTCTGGACGACACGCATGAGGCGATGAAGGACCGCGGCTTCTTCTCGCACAAGCTCGCGCCTGGCGGATACAAGATCCCGGTGGTGAACGACTGCCTCGTGTATGTGTGGCGCGTTCCTGACCCTCAGAACGCCGTGAAGAACTTCGCATCGAGCCCGACTCGAATGAACGGCTTCTCCGTGGAGCCACCCCACCCGACACTGTTTGACCCCCTTTTCGGTACTGAACACCCGGCTGTTGAGGCGCCCGACGAGCTCGATGAGCTTGAGTTCACGGTGCGATCGGTCGGCGACAAGATGCCACTCGTGCTCGTAATGGTCTCGTCGACGCCGCGGCAGCTGCAGTCCGTCGCCTGGGCGATCGCCACGCTCGACGACGAGGGCAAGGTGCAGTTGCGCGGTCAGGAGAGCATCTGGGAACGGGAACTCGTCGAGGACGACGCCCTGGATGTTGGCGAGTCGTTCGCCAGCGGTGCGCCGACAGAGCCGATTGTCGAGCTGCGGCAGCAGGAGCAGTTCTGATGCGTGAGAGCAGTCCTGGACTGTTCGACTTGCCGACGGCCGGACGGTTCGAGCCGGCTCGGCTGACCCAGGCGCGAGTCCGGCTCGGCGTGAGCAAGTCGGAACTGGCGGCGAAGGTTGGAGTGTCCGCTGCGGCGATCGGCCAGTACGAGGCCGATGTCAACTCTCCGCGCGCTGAGGTGCTCGAGCGTCTCGCCGAGGCGTTGCAAGTGCGCCCAGGGTTCTTCAGCGTTGGTCGCCCGCTGGCCCGCATCGACACTGTCAACGCCCACTTCCGCAGTCTCCGCTCGGCCCGCGTAACGGATCGCCAGAAAGCGCTGGCCACGGCGACACTTGTGTGGGAGCTGACATTCGCGCTCGAACGGTACATCAAGCTGCCGGATCCGGATCTTCCCGTCGCGCCACCTGAAGCAACGCCCGCCGAGGCTGCTGTCATGCTCCGTGCTCGCTGGGACCTGCCCGACGGACCGGTGAAGCATCTAGGGTGTGTTGCTAAACGCCTTCTGGTGTCTGGTGGGCGAGTCTTGAACGCGTGTCGCGTGATGTGATCTCGGATGAAGCGTGGGCTGTGATTGGACCGTTGTTCCCGACTGCGAAGTCGACGGGACGGCCGCCGGTGGATCGGCGCATGGTGGTCGAGGCGACGGCGTGGCGGTTCCGGACCGGCGCACCGTGGCGGGACGTGCCGGAGCGGTTCGGGAACTGGAACACGATCTACAAGAACTTCAACCGGTGGTCCGAGCAGGGCGTGTGGGCGCGGGTGCTGGAGAAGACGCAGTCGCTCGCGCAGCAGTCCGGGGACCTGGACTGGGTTGCGTCGATCGATTCCACGATCGTGCGCGTGCACCAGCACGGTGCGACGCTTCCCCGCGCCACAGGGGGCTCTGTCGAACTACAAGAAGTTCGGTGACGAGCCGCCCGATCATGCGATCGGCCGCTCCCGGGGCGGGCTGACCACGAAGAATCACCTGGTCTGCGACGGGAAGGGCAGGGCTCTCGCGTTCATCCTCACCCCGGGGCAGGCCGCCGACACCAGCATGCTGGCCGCGACGCTGAGCGAGATCCGCGTGCCGGGCGCTCGGGGCAGGCCGAGATCGAGGCCGGACCGGGTGCTCGCGGACAAGGGCTACCCGTCGAGGGCGAATCGGGCGTGGCTGCGCGAGCGTGGGATCGCCGCGACGATTCCCGAGCGTGACGATCAGATCGCTCACCGACGCAAGCGCCGCGGGCGCCCGATCGACTTCGGTGACCAGCAGCGGACCCGCTACCGCGGCCGCAACGTCGTGGAGCGGTGCTTCAACAAGCTCAAGCAATGGCGCGGGATCGCGATGCGCTCAGACAAGACCGCCCGCAACTACCACGCCGGCCTCTGCCTCGCCGCGACACTCCACTGGCTCACCAGCACCCTTTAGCAACACGGCCTAG
>NZ_JABEKS010000006.1 GCF_012985205.1 Planctomonas sp. JC2975
CTGTCAAGCGCACTGCGCATACCGGGTCGCCGACAACCTTCCGGGACTGGGCCGAACGTGAACTCAAGCCGCTCGTTGTCAGCTGAACTGGGTCCAGCGCCCACTCTCGCCCGCAAGCGCTCAGGTCCTCGGACCCCCGTCCTTCCCACAGTCGGGAGCGCGGTCCGTAGGCGGATCCTGCTGCGGGCGGCAGCCGGCCGCGAGTCCGTCATCGCCCAACGCGAGGCACGGTTGCGGATGGGCTTCCGTTCGCACTCTTGATCGATCGAGGAGGCACGGCCAATCGGCCGGAGTGCGTAGGTCGCCTCGCTTAGCGTTTTGCCGATGTGGTTGCGTTTGTCGACGGGGCACGGTTTTCGGCGCCTACCATCCAGGCGTATTGCTCGAGTGTGGCGATGACTTCGTGCAGCAGGTCGGCCGTCGTGGGGTCTTCCTCGTCGACTTGGTCGTGCACGTCGCGCATGGTTGCCACTGTGGTCTCCAAGCGCTCCACAATGAGGTTGACCGTCTCGGAGGTGGCGACCTCCCCGTTGGGGTATTGCGGAAGCGATGTGGTGCTGGAGACCGTACTGCTGCGACCGTCGGGGACGGCGTGCAGGGCACGAAGCCGTTCGGCGATCACGTCGCTGAACTCGCGTGCGGATTCGACGATCTCGTCGAGTTGCAGATGTAGGTCCCGAAAGTTCGTGCCCACAACGTTCCAGTGCGCTTGCTTTCCTTGCAGGTGTAATTCGATCAGGTCGACGTGGACTTGTTGCAGGTTGCGGACGAGTTCGGCGGACGCGACGAATCCGCTTTCGGCATGCTCGCGCTGGGTTGCTTCGGCGCCCTGCCTTGTTGCGGCGGAACTTGGTGCGGTGGTCGATGCATTCGAGCCGCTGCGTTTGGTCGGGCTGCTCGGTTTCCTTGTGCTGGTGCGGGACTTCGCTGTGCTTTCGGGCATGGTGTTCTTCTCCTTGTCAGGTGGTCAGGGGGTGGGCATGCCACCGGTGACGGCGAGCGTCGCCCCAACGACGTAACTGGACTCCGGTGATGCGAGGAAGACGAAAGCCGGGGCGAGTTCGGCCGGCTGACCGGCCCGTCCCAATGCGGTCTGGGACCCGAAGTCAGGGATCTTCTCCGGCGGCTGCCCTGCGCTTGGCTGAAGTGGCGTCCAGATTGGACCTGGGGCGACGGCGTTGACCCGGATGCCCTTCGGCGCAAGTTGCTGAGCGAGAGCCTTGGTGAAGGCGTTGATTGCTGCCTTGGTTGTGGCGTAGTCGACGAGAACCTCGCCGGGGAGATAGGCCTGCACCGAGGTCGTGTTGATGATGGTCGCGCCCGGGCCGAGGTGTGGAAGGACAGCCTTCGTGAGCCAGAACATCGCGTACACATTTGTCTTCATCGTCTGGTCGAACTGATCATCCGGTAGATCCGCAAGGTTCGGACAGAAGATCTGCTTGCCTGCGTTGTTCACCAGGATGTCGATCCCACCGAGTCCATCCAGCGCTTTGCTGACGAGGTCATCGATGAAGGATCGTTCGCCCAGATCTCCGGGAATCGTCACCGCCTTACGGCCGGCGGAACGAATCTGGTCGGCGATCGCGGCGGCATCCGCTTCCTCCTGCGGAAGGTAGACGATGGCAACGTCGGCTCCCTCCCGTGCGAAAGCTATCGCCGCGGCCGCACCGATCCCGGAATCACCACCGGTGACCAGAGCTTTGCGGCCCGCCAGCCGCGCTGAACCCCTGTAACTGCCCTCACCGTGGTCGGCTGGCGGATCGAGTTCGCTATCGCGTCCCGGCTCGGAAACGAGCTCCTCCGGCGGATGAATATGCGGGTAACGGTCCACCGGGTTATCGAATGAATACTGACTCTCAGGCATAGAGACAGGCAAGTACGCGTCGCGCGGTGCGGCCAGGGGTTCCATGCGTCCCCCTCCGCGCGTACAGTCACCCGCCGTACGGCAACCCACAGGTAGCCAGACACAGATTCGGCGGCCCTTGGCAAGGGGTTGATCGCCCGGTGCGCTTGCCCGCACGCTGACCGGCATGAACAGAGGCCCTCAGTATGCGGCCACCGCCGCACCGGTAGGACAACCGGAGAAGGCGTCATTCGGCGATGCCCTTGGCCCGTATATTCGGGAGGCCGACACGTGTGGTGGTCATGTCGACCCTCTGCTCGAGGTGCTCGGCGCCATCCCGCCAGCCGATGTCGCACCTATCCCAGGTTCGGGAGCGACGGAGGAACGCTTCCGCCTGTTATCCGAAGTAGCGCGCGCCGACGTCACGGCTGCACGAGTGCTCGAGCCGCACGCCGACGCGGTGGCCATCATGGTGGAATCCGGCGCCATGCCGCCGGAACGTGGCACAACCTGGGGCGTGTTCGCGGCCGAAGCTCCAGGACAGTCTCTGGATGCCATTCTCATTGACGATCAGTGGATCCTGAACGGCAGTAAGGCATGGTGCTCACTCGGCACGAAGCTGACACACGCCCTGGTGACCGCGTCAAGCGGTTCGAACCGACGCATGTTCGCCGTTGACCTCCGTGATGCCGGCATCGAGGCCGAACCCTCGCCGTGGATCGCTCGCGGACTTGCTGAGGTGGCAAGTGGGCCGCTCATGTTCCGGGCCGTGCCCGCCACGCCGATCGGGGATGAGGGATGGTATTTGGAGCGACCGGGGTTCCGGTGGGGTGCGATCGGCGTCGCAGCGTGCTGGTGGGGCGGATGCCTTCCCCTGGCCGTTGCAGTCGCCGATCGCTCGCGTTCTCGTGCGGACGATGCTTTCGCCGCTGCCGCAGCAGGAGGGGTGTACCGCGACCTCGAGGCATGCCGGACGGTCCTGCGCGCCGCAGCAGCAGCCATCGATCGCCCGTCCGAGATCACTTCCCGGCACGAGGACTTCGCACTCCTGGCTCACTCGGTCCGGGGAACCGTGGCCGACACTGCCGTCACGGTCCTCAGCGCCGTCAGGGAGGTTCTCGGCCCGGTAGCCCTGGCCTTCGATGAGGCTCTCGCGCGTCGCTGCGCTGACTTGGAGCTTTACGTGTCGCAGTACCACTGGAGCCGAGATGACGCGTCTCTTGCACGTCACCTGCCCGCGGACGTAATCCGATGGTGACGTTCGATCCGTTGGTGGCAGCCACCAGGAGCGAAGATTGGGAACAGGCGATTAGCGCGCACCGGCTCGAACGGTTGACCGCGGCTTGGCTCGAACGGTTCGACACGGTCGTCGTGCTTGCCGCTCACCCCGACGACGAAACACTCGGTGCAGGAGGACTAATCGCGTCCTGCGTCGAGCACGACATCCCCGTCCGCGTCGTGGTGGCAACGGCATCCGAACCTGAGCGTCTCGATGAACTGCAGACAGCGCTCCATCGACTCGGCATCCACGACCGACCGAGCCACCTCGGCTTGATGGATGGCGCGCTGAAGAACACGGCGGAAGAACTGCGCAACGCGCTCGAGACGACGCTAACAACGCTCGATACTCGGCACGTTCTCGTCGTAGCACCATGGCCAGGGGATCGCCACGGAGATCATCGAACGCTAGGTCGTGAAGCGGCCGCCCTCTGCCGCGAACACGGCCACACACTGCGTTTCTATCCCATCTGGCTGTGGCAATGGGGACGACCAGAGGACATGCCGTGGTCACAGGCATCCGAGATCGAGCTCGCCACGACAACGCGTCAGCGAAAACGCGAAGCGCTGGAAGCATTCGCCAGCCAGCTACATTCCGAATCGAATCCACACGGCGTACTCACGAGCACTTTCCTCGCACGCGCCGCCTCTGGAGCGGAGCTCCTCATCGAGCCGAACACGGCTCCCGACGGAGACCGTTTCCAAACACTCCACCTGCGGAACCCCGACCCCTGGTCGGTGCGCACCCTGTGGTACGAACGACGCAAACGGAACCTGATGCTCGCCGCGCTCCCTCGCGAACACTACGAACACGCCTTCGAACTCGGATGCTCCAACGGGGAGACCACTGCGGCGCTGGCACATCGGTGCACCGACGTGTTGGCCGTCGACGCAGCGCCGGCCGCGGTCTCTCTCGCCACCGCACGCACCGCATCGATGACCAATGTCACCGTGCAACAAATGCACCTGCCCACTGCGTGGCCCGCCAGCCGATTCGACCTCATCGTGATCTCAGAGGTCGCCTACTACCTGACGGCCGATCAATGGGAATCAGCGATCGGGCAAACGCTGCAATCGCTTCAACGTGGCGGGATCGTGGTCCTCTGCCACTGGACAGGCGACGCGGATGACTTTGCACAGTCCGGCAGGGCCGTCCACGATCGCTTCGCCCAACGCTCCGGACTACGCCGGCTCGTCGAGCACGCGGAGGAGGACTTCCTGCTCGAGGTGTACGGATGAACGTGGACCACATCGTCATTTCCGTTCCCGCCAGGAATGAGGAAGACACACTCAGCACGTGCTTGGAATCGATCCGCACCTCGCGGTCACTGATCGAAATCCCAACCACACTGGTCGTCGTGCTCGACGCCTGCACCGACGCAACAGCAGCGATCGCCCACACCTTCGACGACGTCAGGATCCTTGAAAGAACACACCGGAATGTGGGACGGGCCCGTCACGACGCGATCGCGTACGGGCTACACACCGCCGCCGCCCCACTTGAACGCACGTGGATCGCTTTCACCGACGCCGACACCACCGTCCCGGCCGAATGGTTGCCCACTCACCTCGCGGCCGCCCAGGAAGCCGACGCCTATGTCGGAGCAGTCATCCCACGCCTGTCCGACCTCGATGACCGCCGAAGGAGCGCTTGGCACACAACCCACCCGCCAGGAGCGACGATCGGGCACGTCCACGGCGCCAACCTCGGCGTACGCGCCAGCGCCTACCTTGCAGTCGGCGGAATCGACCACGCCACCGTGGGAGAAGACGTCGATCTCATCGAAAAGCTCCGCAAGGCGGGACACCGCATCATCGCCAACGAAACTCACCCCGTTGTCACCTCAGCGCGACTCATCGGCCGCGCCCACGGCGGATACGCCGACTACCTCCGCAACCTCCTCACATAGAGCATCCGGACAATTGGATCGGAGTGCTTCGTCACCGTCAAGATCGGCCTGCGCTTCGGAGCACTTCCGAAGTGGCCCGCCGTCATCGGATTCGTGCTTGGTGTGTTGCTCGTCATCACTGGCGCGTTTGCGGGCCCACTCGACTTCCTCTTTCCAGCCTGGCTCGCATTGGTAAGCATCACGCTGCTCTTCAACCGTCGGGACAGATCCGCCCGGCGTTGACAGCTGAGCGTTGGTCTTGCGATTCGTTGAGATGTGTGCCTCTCCTTAAGGTGTGTGCTTCGAGGAAAGAGCCGGGCAATGGGCACGCTGATTTATGGTCCGCAGGAGATCGAGTTCGAGGACCGGCTGCTGATCCATCTCGAGATCGTGATCGTGAACAAGTTCCGGCGCCGAGAGTCGTTCCTGATGTCGTGGTTGGATGACCTCTCGGTCGGCAGCGGGCGTAGTTCGTTGTGGATGTCCGCGGAAAGGCCGGTGCTTTTCAAATACACGGGTTCCCATATCCCGGAGATCAGCCGAGACTGGGTTCGTACGCTGGAGGACGAGGCCAACGCTTCCAGCGGCCTGATCGTGCTCGACGAGGCCGGGGAGCCGGTACACGCACGGCGGACGGCGGGTTCCCGGGTGGATCGGGATGCTCACCGATCCACACCCGTCGCCTGAAGCGATCCGCACGACCTCTAATCCGCCCAGGCGCACGCGGTCGTGTAGATCAGTTGGTGATCCGCTACGGACGCAATCGGCCGGCGACGCACTGCGTCGCTCAGGTGGACCAACCCGGTACGGTGGCGGATACGTCCTCGGGTGCTTCCGCGTTTAGTCGTGCGTATGGAAGTGGTACTCGCACACGGCGAAGAGGAAGGCGATGGCGGTGGTGGTGAGCGCCGCGCGTCGGTGCTTGGGGTCCAAGGTCGCCAACAGCAGCATGCTGACACCGTGTAGGAGGTCGACATCGGCACCGAGCACATGGATGCCCGATCCCGCCCTAGAGGTGAACACTGCCTGGATCAGGTGCCTCGCGCCGAGCACGCGGGCGACCACGATTTCCTTCACGTCAGGCTTACGCCACAGAAGCAGCTGCCCGACCAGAGAGGGCATGACCAGTTCGACGGCGCCGAAGGCTGCGCGCACCGTCTCGAGCCTCATTTCGCGGCCTTGCGCAGCAGCGTGACGCCGACACCGATCGCGGTGAACGCGAGCGCGCCGAGCGCGGCGACCGTGCCGTGATGGTGGGACGCCCACATCTGCATGCTGCGGGACGACGAACGGCCGTCGAAGATCCCGTGTGTACCGAAGTCCTTCTCCGAGTCGGCCGGTTCCCACAGGTTCACCGGCTGGTCCGGGTCGTGCCGTTGCGGCGTCTGCTGCGACTTGTATCCGGTCTTGGCGAGATAGCGGTCGCCGAGGCCTGCGGCGAACTTGTTCCCGATCAGGGTGATCGCCGTGCTTCCGCCCACCCAGTATTCCCGTCGCCGCGGATGCTCGGCCGCGAACACGACGGCACGTGCGGCGACCTCCGGCTGGTAGATCGGCGGCACCGGCTGGGCCTGATGGGGAAGCCGAGAAAGCACCCACGAGAACTGCGGCGTGTTCACCGCCGGCATCAGCACCATCGTGTTGCGAATGTTGCTGTGCTCATGCAGCAGCTCGCAGCGCAACGACTCGTTGAACCCCTGGATGGCGTGCTTCGCACCGCAGTACGCACTCTGCAGCGGGATGCCGCGGTAGGCGAGCGCGGACCCCACCTGCACAATCGTCCCCCGGTCGCGTTCACGCATATGCTTCAGCGCTGCCATCGTCCCGTACACGAAACCGAGATAGGCAACATCCGTGACCCGCTTGTACTCGTCCGCGGCAATCTCGTGGAACGGAGCGAAAACAGACGTGAAGGCGTCGTTCACCCACACGTCAATCGGTCCCAGCTCCCGTTCGACTCGATCGGCAGCTGCGTGCACGGCGTCCGAATCAGAGACGTCGACGTCGACGGTGACTGCGCGCCCCCCGACCGACTCGACTTCGCGGGCGGCTCCAGCAAGCCCTGCTTCTCCTCGCGCGACCAGTACGACGGTGTCTCCGCGACGGCCGAACTCGATGGCGGATGCGCGGCCGATCCCGCCGCTGGCTCCGGTGATGACGACGATGCGTGATGAAAGGGTCATGGACATCGTCTACTCCGGTCGAGCATCCGCTCCCACGGGTTGACGTCGCGGCTGCTGACCCTTCGTGCAGGGGGATCCGTCTAGGTCGGATGTTACGTGGCCCCGTCCCCCAGCCCATCGGTCAAAACGGGGCCCACGACCGTGCTCGCAGGGATGACCGCCATGGGCAGGTGGTGCGGTGAGGGTGGTGGCGCGTCTTCGTTCAATTGATCTTGATGAGTGGAAGGCCTGATTCAGGATCTACGTGTTTGCGCAGTCGTTCTGCTGTCTCGGTGAGCATGACCTCGCACGTCGGCCGTACGAGGGCGTGACGGAGGTGGCCGCCGAGAGCGTTCCCGTTTGATCTTGCGATGATGGCGTGGGCGTGGATCTCTGGTTTGCCGGCGTTGTCGGCGACGTCGCCGACCAGCGACACCAGCTCTACTTGTTCATCGAGTTCGACCGAGACGCGGTACTTCTTCGATTCCCAGTCGAACCATGCGAGACGCACGGCCGATAGCGCCCCGATCGCGGTGAAACTCGCGCCGTCGATCTGTTCCTGCCTGACGAACTCGTTGAGCCCGTCGAACAGCTCGTCGCCCGTCTGGAAGATCACCGCGAACCGCTGTGGATTCTCTCCTACCTGCGTGTACTGCATCAGGATTTCCTTCCGCGCGTTGTGGACAGTGCTTGGTGCTGCGTTTCCGGTGACACCGTGTCTCGTCTGGTTCTTCTCGGCCGAAAACCTCCTGGGGATGCGGATGCCAGGACCTCAGCGAGATGCAAGGCTCGTGGTCCGGCTCCCAGTTGGTCTGCTTGGGTTCGGCAGCTGAATCCGTCGGCAATCATCCGCGTTCCGTCCGACGCATTCCGAAGCGCTGGCAGCATGGCGTGGTCGGCAACTGCGATGGAGACCGGAAGGTGTCCGCGTTCGAAGCCGAAGTTGCCCGCGAGGCCGCAGCATCCCTCGAGCTCCTCGAAAGCGATGCCGGCGTCGTGCAGAATGCTTCGCTCGGCGTCGAACCCCAGTACCGCATGCTGGTGACAATGTTCTTGCACGATGGCGCGGCCTCCCACATGCGGAGGTTTCCAGCCGGGTGTCTGCGTTAGCAGCTCCGCCAGGGTAACGGCTCGTTCCTTCAACAACTGCACGTTGTGGTCGTTGGGTAGTAGTTCCGGGCCGTCCGAGCGGAACACCGCAAGGCAGCTCGGTTCTAGGACGACAAGCGACTCGCCGGCTGTCAGCTCGGCGGCCAGGTGAGCGGCGGTCGATGCGAGCATGGCGGTCGCTGTTGTCAGCTGGCCGGTCGAGATGAGGGTGAGTCCGCAACAGGAGCGTCAGCGAGGGACGCGCACGCGGTAGCCGGCATCTTCAAGCACGACGACCGCTGCATCGAGCACGGAGGGTTGCAGATTGTCGCCGAACGTATCGGCAAAGAGCACCACCGGCGGATGCACCGAGTGAGGGAAGCCGGAGGACGCTGAGCCGGCGACCGATGTGACGGAGTGCGACGTGGCACTTTCTCGCCTCGTTCGGACTCGTATCTTGTCGGTGAAGCGGCGGCGTGCGAAGCGCGGTGCCGGGCGCCCTGGCTCCAGCCCGGCCACACGCTTGACCAGTGCGCCGAGCAGGGGCGCATGGGAAGCGGCATTGATCAAGGGTGGGGCAAGGTGGGCGGCGCGGAACCAGAGCGTCAGCCGTCCCATCGTGTAGTGCCCGGCGGGACGAAGCCGGCCGGAGTAGTAGTGCGAGAGGAATTCGGCCTTGTAGGTCGCCATGTCGACATCGACGGGACAGTCGCTCTTGCAGCCCTTGCACGAGAAGCAGAGATCGAGCGCGTCCTTCACCTCCGGTGAACGCCACCCTTGCGAGACCGGGGTTTCTTCGTCGGTGCGATACGTGCCCTCGATCATTTCGAATAGGAGCCTCGCCCGTCCTCGGGTCGAGTGCTCTTCGTCGCCTGTTGCGCGATACGAAGGGCACATAACTCCTCCCGCATGTCCGCGGCAGTCGCCGACGCCGACGCAGCGGAGGGCTGCGTCGGCGAATCGGCCATCGTCGTGCGGGTAGGAGAAGTGCAGTTCTACGGTTTCGCGTGGCGCGTACCCTTTGCCCAGTCGCAGGCCTTCGGTCCGGGGCAGCGGGTCGATCATCTTGCCGGGATTCATACGGCCGCGCGGATCGAACAGGCTCTTCAGCCGCCGGAACGCTTCGATCACCTGGTCTCCGTAAAGCGCCGGCAGCAGGTCCGCGCGCGCCTGTCCGTCGCCGTGCTCACCGGAGAACGATCCGCCGAAGCGCATGACGAGCTCGGCGGCATCGTGGGTGAAGCGGCGGAACTCGTCGACACCGGCGTCTCCCCGGTCAAAGGGGAAGGGGATGCGCATGTGCAAGCATCCGTGCCCGAATTGTCCGTAGCGTGCGACGGGTTCGTACCCGTACGCGTCGAGCAGGCCTCGCAGCTCGCGCAGGTAGTCGCCGAACCGCCCGGGAGGTACGGCGGAGTCCTCCCATCCGGCCCACATATCGGGAAGGCGGGCACGTTTGTTGCGGCGCCGAGACCCGCCTCACGCACGCGTCGGATGCCGTCTTGTTGCCCTTCATCGCGGAACCGGCGTACGTCCGGTCGGATCGCGCGCGCCGACATCGCCTCGACCATTGCCTCGGCAGCGGCCTCCGCCTCGTCCTGACTGTCGCCGGGGATCTCGACGATCAGAAGGCCATCACCGTCGGGAAGCAGGTCGAGGGCGTCGAGGTTTTTGCCCTTGGTGCGTTGGAAGTGAACGAGGGTGCCGTCGAGGCCCTCGACGCCGATTGGTCCGAAGCGGGCGGCAATGGGTGCCGCGTCCGCTGCATCCTCGATGGTCGGATATCCGAGTACGGCGAACGCGCGCGCCTTCGGCACCTCGACGAGGTCCAACTCGGCGCGCAGCACTGTGGCCAGCGTCGATTCCGAGCCGACGAGCATTGCGGGAACGTCGAACCCGTTCTCGGGGAGCAAGGCATCAAGGTTGAAGCCGGAGACCCGTCGGGGTATCCGAGGGAACCGGCGCCGCACCTCGTCCCCGTACTCCTGGATCAGGTCATGCAGTCCAGCGTAGAGCCGACCCTTGGCTCCGCCGGAAGCGATCGTCTGGTCCACGTCGTCGTCACGTCGCACCCACATTGTGTCGCCGTCGTAGGTCAGGATCTCCAGGCCACGCACGTTGTCGGCAGTCTTGCCGTATTTCTGGGCCGAGGACCCGCACGAGTTGTTGCCGATCATGCCGCCCAGCGTGCAGTGCGAGTGAGTTGCCGGCTTCGGATCGAACATGAGGGCGACGGCGGACAGTTGGTCATTGAGGTCGTCGAGAACGATTCCCGGCTCTACCAGGGCGGTACGGGCGCGCCGGCTCACCTCGATCAGACCGTTGCAGTGCTTCGACCAGTCGATGACGACACCCTCGTTGCACGCTTGCCCGGCAAGGCTGGTGCCCCGGCCACGACTGAGAACGGGTACGTCGAAGTCGGAACACGTTCGCACGACAGTGGCCACGGCTTCCACGGTTCGAGGTAGCACGACCCCGATGGGCACATGCCGGTAGTTGGAGGAGTCGGTGGAGTACGCGGCGCGGGCCGCGTCGTCGAAGCGGATCTCGGCATCCGTTTTATCGAGTGTGATCAGGAGGCCGCCAATATCAAGCCCACCGTTCGTGATCCCCATGTTCGCCTTTCCTCGACGTCCAGATGCGCACCAACGGAATCCGGTTCCGATGGGTCCAGCGAAGCGCCGCCTTCGCTGGACTTGCAGGCGTTGCATGGCGCCCCAGCTATGGCGTCAAGCCGAATGACGTCACCCCTCCTCACCGACCGTCTGGACGGTCGCGGACGTTGCCACGGTCGTCGATCCGCCGCCCATCGTGATCGGTGCGTACGTCGGGGTCGACCGCATCCGCCTTGCCGAGCTTCGCGTTCACTGAGGCGCGGGCCTCGTCCGCCTCGGAAGCGCGCGCTTCTGCATCGCGCCGTTGTCTCTCTGCGTCGACCTCGGCCTGCTGCGCGTCGGCGGCGGCTTGGGACGCATCCGCCTCACGCTGCCGCGCGGCAAAGCCCTCGTCTCTGGCATCCGCGCGCAACTCGTTCGCGCGATGCCGGTCATGCTCCTGCTTGCGTCGTCTGCCAGCGGTCAACGCGATCACGATGATCGCGACGATCACCACGACGACGATGACGATCAGGACAATCCATCCAGTTGTGTTCATGCTCGAACACGCTAGGCGGATCGTGCGTTTCGGGCAGGGGTTGACTACCAGCGGGACAGGCTGCAGCGACACAATCCGAACGCGATGAGCGGATAGCACCTTTGCCGATGAGGCAAGTTCGCTTTGGCAATTGCTGACGGCAGATTCTGTTCTCGGCTTCTGAGGGTGGGGATCATCGCGCGGGCACTACACAGATCGTCGCTGTGGGGTCGGTGAGGTCTGGGGCGACCCCACAGCGACGGGTCGGTGGTGTTAGGCCGATCGCAGGTGTGCGCGGCTGAATCGTCGGTGGCCGATATCAGGTCCGGGGTCAACGTTCGAACCAATGGCTGGCAGCTATTTGTTGTCGATCAAGTCGAGGAGTTGCTTGGCGGCCCTGGCGATATCGTCGTGGTCGTTTTGCGCTGCACGCGATTCGAGGGAGATGAGTGCGCACCTGTGGACCTTTTCGAAGTCGCCGTAGGGGAAGCTGTAGCGTCCTTTGGTTTTCTCCGATGCATGCGAGTCGACTCCCAGATGCCATTCGGCGTAGTCGCCCCAGCTGTGCTGATCGATGAAGTGGTTTTGCTGATCGGTGCTGGGGGCGTCTTCACTCCAGTCGTCGCGGTCGTCGCGGACGACCTTGCCTGAGCGGATCAACTCCCGCGCATGACCGAGTGCACGGTCATTGAGGGTGGCACTCATGAACTCCTCCCTTCGTTCGAACAGCCGAACCATTCGCCGCGCCAGTTCGCTGACGGGGTGGATCCATTGCCTGTTCTTTCAGACCAGGTCCAGCTGTCATGTTCGTCAGACTGCGGATTCGGGGAGCGGCCGACAACCCCTTGCTTATCGTCGTTGAATCTGAGCGGAGGGTGATCTGCTCAGAGCTGTGAAGCGATCGCCTCAGGAGTTGGCGACTGTACCTCTTGGCCGGGTGTTGTGAAACCCCTTGGGGCGCCACGGAAGTTACGGGCGTGCCGCTGGAAGTTGTGCCGTGACTTCGTTCAAGGCAGCCTGGATGCGTTCCTGTACCCCCCGATCTCCGGGAGCGCCGGCGGCTATTCCTTCTGCGGCGCTTTCCGGAATGATGACCATGCCGCGAGGCCCATGGGACGAGCGTGCCAACGCCTCTAGCCAACGGGTGTTCAACTCGATCGACTCATTTTCAAACACAAACTGCAGGGGAGTGGCGGTACTGATCCAGAGGCTTACCCGTCCACCGCCGTCAACGGCAGCTACGGTCCAGCTGAGGAGAAAGCCCTCCTTACGGCGAAGCTTGTTGGTGATCGCGGCGCGCAGATGCGCCACGGTTCGGTCGTCGAAGGGGTACCGCTCCGAGCGATAGACGAGAGCGCCCATCGCGACCGCCTTCCAGAAAGGGAGGACATGGGAATTGCCCGTTCAGGCTAAGCCTGTCGGGGTGGAAGTGTCACGGCTGAATCGGACGTGCAAGGTTCCCGGGGCGTTTCGCATCCCTATGTCTTCACGCTCCTGACGTGCCTGATCTGCACAGTGTAATTCGGTGCTGTGTCGAATCCGCGGGTGGCGGCATCGCTGCTGCTTGCCCATCAATCGCGCAGATGTGGTGCGGCGTTGGGATCTTTGGACTATTACCTCGCCTGACGGATGCTGGTCAACGCCTGGCGAGAGCTTCGCTGGTGAAGGAACGTGGTCTCACGAAAAAGGAGCCCGCTTTAGCGCAGAGCATCGGCTGGCCGCAGGGGGCCTTGTGGGTGGTGGGAACATCCTTGTGCGTTGTCCAGGAAGGCCGGGCGGGCGTCCGGTCGTTGTCTGGACGCCGTCCCTGGGGGCCGACGACTAACGACCCGGTCATCGAAAGGGGTCATGATGACGGACCGACTCGACGAAGTACTGACGGGGATGGAGTATCCGGCAACTCGCGAGGACCTGATCCTCGAGGCGACAAGACGGGGCTGGGAGGCGCAAGCGCGATGCTGAAAAATCTTCCCGCCCGCTCTTTCGACGGGGTAGCGGACGTGCTCAAAACCATAAGCACGGGTGGCCAAGGTAGAAACGGTGTCGAAAGCACCGATTAGAGGCGCGGAGGCCCCTGCGGCGTGCCGTCACCGGTTCAGTCGGCGAAGCCTCATGTAGGTGACCAGGGCACCAATCGCGAACGCGAATGCCGCACCCGCGACGCGAACACTCACGTGCTTTGTTGCGCCCGAAATCGGTGCAGGTATGCGTTGCTACCAGCGCCGACCGTCTTCCCGAGATCACCGCTTTCGCGCAATGGATGAGAGCCTGGGCTGACCGCAAGGGCGACTGGAACACCAACTTGCTCGTGCTGGGCGACTTCAACATCGATCGCTTGGGCAATCCGCTCTACGAGGCTTTTGTTTCCACGGGGCTGTGGCCCCCAGCCGAGCTCAGCGGCATACCGCGCACGATCTTCGACAACGACAAGACGAAACACTTCTACGACCAAATCGCATGGTTCATGGACGTCGAAGCCGCCCAGCCGAAGTCCCTGCTCACCGGACTGACCTACACCGGACACGCAGGCTCATTCGACTACATACCGCACGTCTTTCCCGGCCTGACGAAAGTCGACGTCTCCTGGCGCATCTCCGACCACTACCCGTTGTGGGTGGAATTCGCCACAACTTAAGCCGTCAACCGAGGGCGGCAGGTCCAGACAATTGCCGCGTCGACCGAGCCGGGCACGCTCGCTGTGGACTCGCTGGTCCGCGCCGAGGATGCTGGCCAAATGCGTAACCTCGGCGAGCATCTGTACAGGCTGATGGAGACGTTCCCTGGCGAACACGACACCAGGTTCCTTCGGTGCATTGTCTGCGGGTTTACCTGGGAAGGGCCCGTCGAGGACGTTATTGAGCCGGCGTGTTTCGACCTTGACCTTTCGTCCTGAGGTCGGCCAGTCTCGGTCGATGTCACGACCAAAACTGTGCCTCGCATTGACCGCAACGCTGCGAGCATGAGTGCCGGGCCGATAGTGCGAAGGTCCGCAGACGCGCAAACGTCTGTCAGACGTTATGGGTCTGTGAGAGACCAATCGGTCGGCCGCTAAGCGGCCGCAGTGGTCTGCACCCTTTCGGGTGCGTTCTTTCGCCGTGAAGCCTGCGGCATTCTGCGCTCGTCGTCCTGCGCGCAAGCGGCCTGCGGCCGCCAGCTCCTCCGAGATTTTCCGGCCGCGGTCGCCTGGCGGCTCCCTTATTTCGGCCGGAAATTCTCTCCTCCGCTGCCCTTCGGGTTGCACTCCGTCCTCCTCCCTGCGAAAGGCACTTCGTGCCTTCACGGCAAAAGAACGAGTTGGAAGGAGAGACACATGTTGAACGGGATGCTGGTCAACACGGAGGGCGCGATGCGCTCGGTGCAGGTCGACGACAGGAACGCGGTGACCCTGAGGTGGTCGAGGCAGGCAGCGCTGGGGTGCGACTACCTGAATGTGGTGCGGATGTCGGACGGGATCGACTGCTGGGTTGATGACGAGGGTCTGTACAGGGGGGAGTTCAACCCGGTCCTGACGGTGATGACGGACCGGACCCGGTACACCTCGCCGTTGCTGGGCTCCGGGCTGTTCCTCGGCCGGATCGCCGCGACGGGGGCGATGGCGTCGCTGACCGGCGAGCAGATCGCGACCATCTGGCAGTGGTGGCTGGCGGCGAGCCGCGAAGTCACGAACGCCCCGGTCGCCGTCTGACCCCACCAAGAAAGGGGTCGGGACCGAAGCACCGGTAATGCCTCGGTCCCGACCTGATCACAGAAGTTTACTGAGAAGGGAAACGCTCAACATGAGCAGCAAGAAGAACACCACCGAGGCGGACGGCCCAGCGGCGACGGTGGATGTCAGCGCGATCGCGGTCGAGCTGATCGACCCGGCCGTCGCGGTCTTGGACGCCAACGTCCGCACGGTCGTGGATGTGCCGTTGGAGTTCATCGACTCGATCCGCGCGGACGGGGTGCGGGAGCCGGTGAAGGCCCGCCGTGGCGAGGACGGCACCGTGTACATCTACGACGGGCAGCGCCGCCTCCAGGCGGCCCGGGAAGCCGGGCTGGCAGCGATCCCGGCCGTGTTCGGGCTGGCCGAGCAGGGCGGCACCGTGGCGGCACGGATCACCGATCAGTTGCGCACCTTCGCCCGGGACGAGCTGACAACCCTGGACCGGGTTGCCGCGGTGCAGCAGTTGAGCCTGGAAGGCGCCAGCGTGACCCGGATCGCACGCAGCACCGGCACGTCGAAGAAGCGAGTGGCCGACATCCTCACGGTGGCGGGGTCTGCGACGGCGACGCAGGCCGCGACCGAGTACGGGCAGCAGTTGACTCT
>NZ_JABEKS010000007.1 GCF_012985205.1 Planctomonas sp. JC2975
TTTTTTATGGAGAGTTTGATCCTGGCTCAGGACGAACGCTGGCGGCGTGCTTAACACATGCAAGTCGAACGATGAACTGCGGAGCTTGCTCTGCGGGGATTAGTGGCGAACGGGTGAGTAACACGTGAGCAATCTGCCCCGGACTCTGGGATAAGCGCTGGAAACGGCGTCTAATACTGGATATGACGCGCGAAGGCATCTTCTGCGTGTGGAAAGATTTTTCGGTTCGGGATGAGCTCGCGGCCTATCAGCTTGTTGGTGAGGTAATGGCTTACCAAGGCGACGACGGGTAGCCGGCCTGAGAGGGTGACCGGCCACACTGGGACTGAGACACGGCCCAGACTCCTACGGGAGGCAGCAGTGGGGAATATTGCACAATGGGCGCAAGCCTGATGCAGCAACGCCGCGTGAGGGATGACGGCCTTCGGGTTGTAAACCTCTTTTAGCAGGGAAGAAGCGAAAGTGACGGTACCTGCAGAAAAA
The DNA here is from genome assembly GCF_012985205.1 of Planctomonas sp. JC2975. Classification (NCBI taxonomy): domain Bacteria; kingdom Bacillati; phylum Actinomycetota; class Actinomycetes; order Micrococcales; family Microbacteriaceae; genus Planctomonas; species Planctomonas sp. JC2975. Next base: position 484 of record NZ_JABEKS010000007.1, read on the forward strand.
GCACCGGCTAACTACGTGCCAGCAGCCGCGGTAATACGTAGGGTGCGAGCGTTGTCCGGAATTATTGGGCGTAAAGAGCTCGTAGGCGGTCTGTCGCGTCTGCTGTGAAATCCCGAGGCTCAACCTCGGGTCTGCAGTGGGTACGGGCAGACTAGAGTGCGGTAGGGGAGAATGGAACTCCTGGTGTAGCGGTGGAATGCGCAGATATCAGGAAGAACACCGATGGCGAAGGCAGTTCTCTGGGCCGTAACTGACGCTGAGGAGCGAAAGCGTGGGGAGCGAACAGGATTAGATACCCTGGTAGTCCACGCCGTAAACGTTGGGCGCTAGATGTGGGGACCATTCCACGGTTTCCGTGTCGCAGCTAACGCATTAAGCGCCCCGCCTGGGGAGTACGGCCGCAAGGCTAAAACTCAAAGGAATTGACGGGGGCCCGCACAAGCGGCGGAGCATGCGGATTAATTCGATGCAACGCGAAGAACCTTACCAAGGCTTGACATATACCGGAAACGGCCAGAGATGGTCGCCCCGCAAGGTCGGTATACAGGTGGTGCATGGTTGTCGTCAGCTCGTGTCGTGAGATGTTGGGTTAAGTCCCGCAACGAGCGCAACCCTCGTTCTATGTTGCCAGCACGTTATGGTGGGAACTCATAGGAGACTGCCGGGGTCAACTCGGAGGAAGGTGGGGATGACGTCAAATCATCATGCCCCTTATGTCTTGGGCTTCACGCATGCTACAATGGCCGGTACAAAGGGCTGCGATACCGTAAGGTGGAGCGAATCCCAAAAAGCCGGTCTCAGTTCGGATTGAGGTCTGCAACTCGACCTCATGAAGTCGGAGTCGCTAGTAATCGCAGATCAGCAACGCTGCGGTGAATACGTTCCCGGGCCTTGTACACACCGCCCGTCAAGTCATGAAAGTCGGTAACACCCGAAGCCGGTGGCCCAACCCTTGTGGAGGGAGCCGTCGAAGGTGGGATCGGTGATTAGGACTAAGTCGTAACAAGGTAGCCGTACCGGAAGGTGCGGCTGGATCACCTCCTTTCTAAGGAGCACTGGCACCTTTTAGGTGTCCAGGCGCCAGGTCCGAGACGAATGTTCTCGGCTGGTTGCTCATGGGTGGAACATTGACATAGGCCTTCAGATGAAGGGTTCGAAGCTAGTACGGCCGCAAGGCAAGGAACGTTTCGGGTCTGGAGTGTGGGGGCATGCACGCTGTTGGGTCCTGAGGGACCGGGCCGGCCGTAGGGTCGTACCTGAACCTCTGGACCCTTTCCTTGTCTGGTCTTTTGGCTGGCGGGGGAGGGTACCGACCGTATTTTGAGAACTACACAGTGGACGCGAGCATCTTAGAAGCAAGCCTTCGGGTTTGTTTCACAAGATCTTGTTTTCAGTACTTTTTGTACTGACTTATAGATCATTGGTCAATCTGCTCACCTTCGGGTGGGCCGATCGATTCTAAAACTCATGTGATTTCAAGTTTCTAAGAGCAAACGGTGGATGCCTTGGCATCTGGAGCCGAAGAAGGACGTAGCAATCTGCGATAAGCCTCGGGGAGTTGATAAGCGAACTTTGATCCGAGGGTGTCCGAATGGGGAAACCCGGCCAGGCCCTTTGTGGTGACCTGGTTACTCCCGCCTGAATATATAGGGCGGGTAGAGGGAACGTGGGGAAGTGAAACATCTCAGTACCCACAGGAAGAGAAAACAACAGTGATTCCGTTAGTAGTGGCGAGCGAACGCGGATCAGGCTAAACCGATCATGTGTGATAGCCGGCAGGCGTTGCATGGTCGGGGTTGTGGGACTTTCCTTGTTGTTCTGCCGAACAGCGAACGTGATGCGTGGATATAGGCGAACGGTTTTGAATGGCCGGTCATAGAGGGTGCGAACCCCGTAGCCGAAATGTGTGACGCAGCGTGGAGAGTATCCCAAGTAGCACGGGGCCCGAGAAATCCCGTGTGAATCTGTCAGGACCACCTGATAAGCCTAAATACTCCCAGATGACCGATAGCGGACAAGTACCGTGAGGGAAAGGTGAAAAGTACCCCGGGAGGGGAGTGAAATAGTACCTGAAACCGTTTGCTTACAAACCGTTGGAGCCTCCTTGTTGGGGTGACAGCGTGCCTTTTGAAGAATGAGCCTGCGAGTTAGCGATATGTGGCGAGGTTAACCCGTGTGGGGTAGCCGTAGCGAAAGCGAGTCTGAATAGGGCGATTTCAGTCGCATGTCCTAGACCCGAAGCGAAGTGATCTACCCATGGCCAGGTTGAAGCGACGGTAAGACGTCGTGGAGGACCGAACCCACTTCAGTTGAAAATGGAGGGGATGAGCTGTGGGTAGGGGTGAAAGGCCAATCAAACTTCGTGATAGCTGGTTCTCTCCGAAATGCATTTAGGTGCAGCGTTGCGTGTTTCTTGCCGGAGGTAGAGCTACTGGATGGCCGATGGGCCCTACAAGGTTACTGACGTCAGCCAAACTCCGAATGCCGGTAAGTGAGAGCGCAGCAGTGAGACGGTGGGGGATAAGCTTCATCGTCGAGAGGGAAACAACCCAGACCACCAACTAAGGTCCCTAAGCGCGTGCTAAGTGGGAAAGGATGTGGAGTTGCACAGACAACCAGGAGGTTGGCTTAGAAGCAGCCACCCTTGAAAGAGTGCGTAATAGCTCACTGGTCAAGTGATTCCGCGCCGACAATGTAACGGGGCTCAAGCACGCCACCGAAGTTGTGGCATTGACATTAGTGGTAGGCCTTCGTGGTCCAGCCGTGTTGATGGGTAGGAGAGCGTCGTGTGCCGGGTGAAGCGGCGGAGTGATCCAGCCGTGGACGGCACACGAGTGAGAATGCAGGCATGAGTAGCGAAAGACGGGTGAGAAACCCGTCCTCCGAAAGACCAAGGGTTCCAGGGCCAGGCTAATCCGCCCTGGGTAAGTCGGGACCTAAGGCGAGGCCGACAGGCGTAGTCGATGGACAACGGGTTGATATTCCCGTACCGGCGAAGAACCGCCCCAGTCAATCCAGTGATGCTAAGAGCCCGAAACCCTGTTTCGATCCCTTCGGGGTGAGATCCGGGGAGGTAGCGCTCGACCCTATGCTGGTGCGGCTAGCGTATTAACAGGTGTGACGCAGGAAGGTAGCCGATGCCGGGCGATGGTTGTCCCGGTGCAAGTGCGTAGGCCGAGAGATAGGCAAATCCGTCTCTCATTCAGGCTGAGACACGATGCGGACCCGTTTGGGGAAGTTGGTGATCCTATGCTGCCGAGAAAAGCATCGACGCGAGGTTCCAGCCGCCCGTACCCTAAACCGACTCAGGTGGTCAGGTAGAGAATACCAAGGAGATCGAGAGAATCGTGGTTAAGGAACTCGGCAAAATGCCCCCGTAACTTCGGGAGAAGGGGGGCCTGAGGCGTGTAGGCACTTGCTGCCGAAGCGTTTGAAGGCCGCAGAGACCAGTGGGAAGCGACTGTTTACTAAAAACACAGGTCCGTGCCAAGTCGCAAGACGATGTATACGGACTGACGCCTGCCCGGTGCTGGAAGGTTAAGAGGAAGGGTTAGCGCAAGCGAAGCTCAGAATTTAAGCCCCAGTAAACGGCGGTGGTAACTATAACCATCCTAAGGTAGCGAAATTCCTTGTCGGGTAAGTTCCGACCTGCACGAATGGCGTAACGACTTCCCAGCTGTCTCAACCGCGAACTCGGCGAAATTGCACTACGAGTAAAGATGCTCGTTACGCGCAGCAGGACGGAAAGACCCCGTGACCTTTACTACAGCTTGGTATTGGTGTTCGGTGTGGCTTGTGTAGGATAGGTGGGAGACTATGAAGCGGGCACGCTAGTGTTCGTGGAGTCATTGTTGAAATACCACTCTGGTCACTCTGGATGTCTAACTTAGAACCGTAATCCGGTTCAGGGACAGTGCCTGGTGGGTAGTTTAACTGGGGCGGTTGCCTCCTAAAGAGTAACGGAGGCGCCCAAAGGTTCCCTCAACCTGGTTGGCAATCAGGTGTCGAGTGTAAGTGCACAAGGGAGCTTGACTGTGAGACTGACAGGTCGAGCAGGGACGAAAGTCGGGACTAGTGATCCGGCAGTGGCTTGTGGAAGCGCTGTCGCTCAACGGATAAAAGGTACCTCGGGGATAACAGGCTGATCTTGCCCAAGAGTCCATATCGACGGCATGGTTTGGCACCTCGATGTCGGCTCGTCGCATCCTGGGGCTGGAGTAGGTCCCAAGGGTTGGGCTGTTCGCCCATTAAAGCGGTACGCGAGCTGGGTTTAGAACGTCGTGAGACAGTTCGGTCCCTATCCGCTGCGCGCGTAGGAAGTTTGAGAGGATCTGACCCTAGTACGAGAGGACCGGGTTGGACGAACCTCTGGTGTGTCAGTTGTTCCGCCAGGAGCACCGCTGATTAGCTACGTTCGGGATGGATAACCGCTGAAAGCATCTAAGCGGGAAGCCGGCCTCAAGATGAGACTTCCATACCTTTTAGGTGAGAGGCTCCCAGCCAGACGACTGGGTTGATAGGCCGGATGTGGAAGCAGGGACTAAAGACCTGTGCAGCTGACCGGTACTAATAAGCCGATAACTTGATAATCACTATTCCCATACACGTTTGCAAAAAGGCTCGTATGGGAAGCCTGAAGATAACTCGCGTCCACTGAGTGGTTCCCGATGTACGGTCGGGGAACCAAACAAGCAGCAACAACGCTAGCTTGACGTTCACTTTTGATACATCAATAGTGTTTCGGCGGCCATAGCGAGAGGGAAACGCCCGGTCACATTCCGAACCCGGAAGCTAAGACTCTCAGCGCCGATGGTACTGCAAGGGGGACCTTGTGGGAGAGTAGGACACCGCCGGACTT
>NZ_JABEKS010000008.1 GCF_012985205.1 Planctomonas sp. JC2975
CTGTCAAGCGCACTGCGCATACCGGGTCGCCGACAACCTTCCGGGACTGGGCCGAACGTGAACTCAAGCCGCTCGTTGTCAGCTGAACTGGGTCCAGCGCCCACTCTCGCCCGCAAGCGCTCAAGTCCTCGGACCCCCGCCCTTCCCACAGTCGGGAACGCGGCCCGTAGGCGGATCCACTTCCGCGCATGCCTCAAGGCGCGGACGCCTGAGCTGCCACGGCCGCGCGTAACCGGCCGGATCAAGGCGGGCCGAGTTGTTGCCCACTTTGGGTGATGATCGTTGGCGGGCGATGGTGCCGTGGAGTTCAGGCTTGGGTGATGTCGGGGAGACTCCACGTCGTGTCGAACGCGGGTTGTTCGGGTCCGTAGATGCGGAAGTAGGTGAACCATCCGGCGTCGGGGATGGTTTTGATCCATTTCTGCTCGGCGTCGCGGGGTGGGTTGGGTCCGAAGTGGAGGGTGATCGAGTCCTCGTTGCCGAGATTGTCGAGGTCGAAGAGGGAACTGATCAACGCGTTGCCCTGGTCGGTTTGGATCTGGCTACGTGTGCGGGCGTCGTAGACCGTGACGCTCCAGAAGAGCTTGCCCGGTACGGGTAGTGGCACGGTGAGCGTGTAATTGTTGGAGCCGTTCAGGTACGCACCAGTGGAGTCTCGGGAGCCGAGCCAGTAGAGCGATCCGGCCTTGGTATCGCGGCGGAACATGGCCGGGCTCGCCCCGATGGCCTGGAAGAACCACTTGTCACGCGCTTCACTGTCCAGAGCTTGCGGACCTTCGAAGTCACCGTTCTCGAAGCGCAGCGCCGCCCATTCCCATTGGATGCCGGGCCACACGACACGGTCGGGGCGACGGTCTGCGAGCGACTCCACCCGCAACTGGGCATCCGCTTCCACCGCTGCCGCCTCCAGAATCCGGCGCATCCGTTCATCCGGTGCGAACAATGAGCCCTTCTCGATCCCCAACGCGCCAAGCTCGCCGTACGCAACCGCGAACCTTTCCAGCGGAGGCTCGGTCTGCACGATCTCATTCAGCGCCTCCCAGAAGGCGAAACTCCCCTCGACCGCGTTCGGGGTGGTGTCCTGCGGCAACGAGTCCAGATCAATGAACTCCGGCTCCACCCAGTCCGCCCCCGGCGTCAGCGGGTGTACTGCCACCGTCGACAATCGCGCCGTCGCCGCCGGAACATCCCCACCAAGCGGAAGCGATCGGATGCCCACAATCACCTTGTTCGTTGACGAGCGCCCCACATGGAACCCGCCCGGGATCTCACCGTCGAATCCGGGCGGAAGCAACAAGTGCTTGCCGCCGGCACCAGCGTCCGGACCCGGCAGACCCATATCGAGCACCCACCGCTGGTTCAGATCCATCGCGATGCAGATCAGCGGACCTGCCGGCATCTCGATCACGAACGGGCCGTCGGTCAGATCCAGCAACAGCGGTGCGTACGGGGTGTCCGAATTCAACGTCAATCCGACATGCATCGGCTTGGTCGCCAGAGTGCCGAACCTCTCATTCAGCTCCAGGCCAAGCACCGCGTTGCCACGCATGATCGCCAACCCAGACACCGTCGGGAAAAACAGTCGATAACACTGGATCGCACGGTTCAAATCCACCGCGTCATACGCCGCCCGCACCGTCTCCGGCGTCGGATACCCACCCACGAACTCGTACTCAGAAACCACCCCGGCCCCCAACCCTGAACGTGCCCAACAAGGCCACCAAGCGCGACACTACCGGCACGACCAGCCCGGCCACCCCACCAGATCAACATTCACACGATTACCGGTCCCCGACTGACGCATCTAGGGCGACGTGGACGAGGGATGCCGGCGCGCGGTTTTCGGCCCGCTCGCGGACCCTTGATCGGGCGCTCGTTGGCTAGGGGCATGGATTGTCCGATTCAGGTGAGTTGCTCGCGGGAGGCTGTCCAGGGTTGACTTCCTGTCCGGCCGTTCCGACAACCGCAGTGACCGCAGCGAGGTGCCGGCGCAGACTCGTTCCTTTGCTGATGTGCGGAAGCGCATAGGCGAAGTACTGCAGCGGCGCGTTCAGCACGTACTCATGCCCGCTGTGGTGGAACTCGAACCGCAGCCCCTCCAAGTTGTACATGCCTTGCATGGACTTGGCGATCACGACCGATGTCAGGTCCGCTGTCGCGACTTGCACGATCAGGCGGGACCGGAAGATACCTCCGTAGACGTTGACAATGTCACTTTCAACCGCGAGGAAGAGGAACATGCGAAAGTTCAGTCTCGCCCGCAGACCCTCTGGGTCAAGTGTTGCAAGCGAGGCGATGTCGTCGAGAACGCGCGGCGATACATTCACCTGAAGCACCACCGACCCTGGACACATCCTGGCGATGGTACGGGTCACGGCGTGGGAGCGTGATGCGAAAAACACGAATATCACGACCAGGATGGCTAGTGCACCCACGAGTCCGGCAAGCAAGCTGGAACCAGTCCCTTGGGACAAAACGACCCGGAATTGCAACACCGACCAGATCACGAGCCCCGCTGCAACGACCCATGGGATCTCCCTTCTGCGATCCGGCGCACCTCGTGTGCTGGCCGATGCCTTGGACGGCGTGGTAGAGGAAGTCGCCTGCTGGTCGGGCTTGGCGCCTCCCCGGTCAGTCACGGGTTGCCCACCAACGCAGAAGCTCCATCGCCATGGCCGCATCGTACGGCTACGGGTGGCCGCACACGTTACACTTCCCGGCCAACCGGTTAGGGATCCCGTTGCGGGCTGCTGAGTCTGGTTGTTTGTTCTGGGATGATCTGCCCATGGGTGTTGTGGTCGGGTCGGTTCCCGCTTCCGAGTTCTGCTGAGGTCACGAGTTTCGTGGACCTCGAGTTGCCTTCGGATGCGCCGGTAGTCGCAGAGATCCCGCTGCCTCCGTTTGCTGACACCGCTGAGCATCGTCGGTACGTGCGGATGCTCCAACTGCATCTGGCGTTGCTGGACGACGGCGATCCCGCGCTCTCGACGATCGCCGTGTCCGCAGCGCTGGAAGATGCTCTCGCACGTGACACTGAATCTGACCCGTGGTTGACACCCCTGGAATGCTCTGTCAGCCTGACGAGCTGGTTTCCCGCCCCGTGGACCCCTGAAGCCCTTGCCCGTCCCTTGTCGCGCGAGCACCGCGATCCTCCGGTATTTGCGGATGGCGCTTGGCGTTGGCTCTTCGATCCCGACTTCACCGCCCGTGCCGGGATAGACGGCGGCTGGGAGATAATCCGCCACGAACGAGGCAGCCGCAGCGTTGCTACCGTCCAAACCGATCGCGCGCTGACCACCCTTTGGATGAGTCACTTCCGCACCAAGTTCGCCTTTCCTCTCGGGCATGCCGTCCAGCCAGCCGATCTCGAAACGCTGACTCAAGCATCAATCGCCGTCAAAACAGCAGACGCCACAGACGCGGCAAGGCCGTACCGCAGCTCATGGCGTCGAATGCGCGACGAAACGATTACCGCGACCGGTGACCAAGACACAAACGGATAGGCGCGCTGACGGATCCTCCAGCGCGCTCGGGAGATCTGGCTAGTCAGCCCGTGAGCTGACGTGGCGGTAAGGGTGTGCCTTGCCGTTGATACATGACGGCAAGGCACACCTACACAGCTCCTATTGATCCCGGTTGCCGTTTCGAACGGAGTTCCAGATGTAACCGAGGGCCAGCCCGATCGTCAGGGTTGCAAGTCCCATGACAGCTAGCGCCCCTGCCTGCACGTATTGACTCGGATCGTCCGCCGCGATCGCGATGACCACGCGTACGACAGCGATCAGCCAGATGATTCCTGCGCCGACCAGCAGGGTCCCGTTGAACCAATGGGGGCGGAGGATAAGCTCACGTGTTTCGTGGGCGTTCACAATCCCGGTTCCTTTCGCATGTCAGGCAGCTATTGTGCCCAGCAAATGACACCGTAGCCAACTGCTTCGACCCCGGTGCCGTTAGTGTTGCACGCTGTCAAGGCGGCCGCTCCGATCGAGTCCGCTCTGGCGGCTTCTCGTGGTGTGGCCGGCGGTGTGTGGTCCTGTTGCTGGTTGGGTGCGCGGGGTTTGCGGCGGGGCGGCCCGGAAGCTGGCGTGGGCGAGTCGGCTGGTCTGCAGCGTGCGGACGTCGATCTGTCGTTCGCCGGGTTGTGTCGTTTCGAGGTCACCCAGCGCCAGCTCGGCTAGCCGACCATCACACCCCGTTCGAGTGGTACCGCAGCCACGAAGAGTTGCCTACTCTCGTCAGATGCCTCTCACGCCGAAGCAGCGAATTATTACGACCACCGGGTTGACCATGGCGCAGGCAACCAAAGGCCTCGCAGCAGAGATGGCAAAGCTCCCCGGAACATTTCGAGTGGTCTCGCTCAGCATTGCCACCCTCGTAATGAAGCAAGTCGGCGGGATGTTCACGTTCGAGGCTGTGGCCGTCGTCGAGCAATGCGACGACACACCACATGCCGAGGTGGTTGCCCGGATCGAGAAGGTCCAGTACTCGAGCCTCCGTGTCCAGGTCCTTGCCGGAGGGAAGAGCAATCGCGTCAAAGTCGTGGCAACGAAGCGATGGGTCAACGACTCGGAAAGAGCCAAGCTAGCTGATCGCGAGTTCCTTCTTAGGCGTGAGCCGGATAACCCAGCGGATCGCAACGCGATTGCGGTGTTCTCGCATGAGCGAAAGCTCGGTTACGTACCCGCGGTCGAGGCGCATCAGCTAAGCCCACTCCTCGACAAGTTCGCGACCGTCGATGGGTTCGTCGTGGACGGCGCGACTCAGGATGACGACAACGAGATGTCGTTCTTCGTCGATCTACCTGAGCTCGAGTAATCCCGAGCGACTAATCACTCGGGCGACCGGCTCCCTTCCCGCTGCCGGCGCTGGGTCACGATGTCGGCGAACACGACACGTGGCGGCTGGTAGTCCAAGGTGTCATGTCGGG
>NZ_JABEKS010000009.1 GCF_012985205.1 Planctomonas sp. JC2975
TGAGCGCTTGCGGGCGAGAGTGGGCGCTGGACCCAGTTCAGCTGACAACGAGCGGCTTGAGTTCACGTTCGGCCCAGTCCCGGAAGGTTGTCGGCGACCCGGTATGCGCAGTGCGCTTGACAGCGTTGTCGAGTCCTGCGTTCTTGGCCGACATCATTCCGGCCATGCCGTCAGCCATCGCGGGCGAGGCCCCGCGCGCGAGCAGTCCCGTACGGAACGTTTCGAGGTCGATCGGTGTGTACTCGATCGGACGTGCGAGCACGTCGGACAGGATCGTGGCGATATCGGACATCGAGAGGTCTTCCGGGCCTAGGATCGGGCGATCCTCCTGACCAGACCACGATCGGTCGATGAGGAGTTCGGTGACGACATCCGCAATATCGTCGGCGGCGACGAGTGGTGTCTTGTGGTCCGGGCGCAGTACGCCGTTGAGGCTGCCGTCGCGCAGCGCCGCGACATCGTTGAGCAAGTTGTCGAAGAAGCCCGGCAAGGTGATGGCGCGGAACGCGGCACCGGTGGCCGCGAAGATGTCCTCGACGGCGAGGCCGTGGCGCACAAGCCCCGATTCTCCGGAGACACCGCGGCCGAGGTTCGACGCCGCGACGACATGCCGCACGCCGTGGCGGCGCACCGCCTCGGCAGCAGGCCCGGCTAGTTCTTCCATGCCGTCCTCGAGTCGCTCGGCACGCCACGGCGGCGGAGTCAGCCAGAACATGGCGTCGGCGCCGGTGAGTGCCGCATCGATCACCGCGGGATCGCCGTGCGATCCGACGATGATCTCTGCGCGCGCGGTGGTTTCGGTGGATAGCGCGTCGGGGTTGCGGGCGATGACACGCACGGGCTCGTCGGCGCGGGCGAGCACTCGTTCGAGTACTCGGCGCCCGATGCGGCCGGTGGGGGTGGTGAGAACGATCATGAGTTCACTCTCGGGGGCCCCGCCGTGCACCGTCCAATACCTTCTCGGGGACTCCGATACCCTCAGGGCATGGATCTCGACCTTCGCAAACTGCGCTATTTCGTCGCGGTTGCCGAAGAGCTCCACTTCGGGCGCGCCGCCGAGAGGCTGCTCATCGCTCAGCCCGTGCTGTCTCGGCAAGTGATGGCGCTCGAGCGCGAGATCGGCGTCGGGTTGCTCGACCGCACGAGCCGTCACGTGGCGCTCACCCCGGCCGGTGAGCGACTCGCAGACGAAGGTCGCAGCCTGCTTGCATCGGCGACCACCGCCGTCCGTCGCACGCATGAAGCGGCTCGTGGTCTCGAGCGCCTGGTCATCGGCTTCGCGCCCGGTTTGCGCGTCGCGCCGGCGGTGGCGGCGATCGGCGAGGTCGCGCCTGAGCTCGATGTCGCGCTGATCGAACTCGTCTGGTACGAGGGCGCTGACGCGGTGCGCGACGGTCGTGCAGACATCGCCGTGGTCCGTGAGCCGTTCGACGACGACGGCCTGATGAGCGTGCCGCTCGGCGCCGAGCCGAAGCTCGCCGTGCTCTCTGCGCACCATCGCCTAGCCGGCAAACGCCGACTGCGGATGCGCGACCTGGAAGGCGAGGGCCCGTTCGAAGCAGATCGACGTTGCGCAGGAATCGAGGGAACCGTGGAGCTTGCGGCATCCGGCAGAGGCGTTGCGATACTGCCACGCAGCGTCGCAACCCTGTACGCGCGCCCGGGCCTCGTTCTGCGTCCGATCGTCGACCGTGAGCCGCTCGGCATCCACCTAGTACGAATGTCCGGCGCGCACGACCGCGTTCGCGAGCTCTTCGAGCTCGCAGCAGAAACGCTCGACGCCTCCCAATCCGCATGACGAGGGCAGTAACGATCGGCACTATAGGAGACGGGTCGAGGCCTAGCCTGCCAGCCCCAAGCGCACACGGAACGGCCCGAGCACACAAGCGGATCC
>NZ_JABEKS010000010.1 GCF_012985205.1 Planctomonas sp. JC2975
CGGAAGAACTGGGTGGCCAAGCTGATCGGGCGGAAGAAGCTGCCGGAGGGCACGGATGTGTTCATCGGCCAGTGTCTGACGCACCACGTGCAGACCCTGACCGAGTACCGTGCAGACACTGCCATCGGCTCCTTCCTCGGCTTGACGGAGGCCACCTACCGTCGCCGCGAGGCAGGCAACCTCCTCGCGGACACCCCGACCCGGGCCCGCCACATCGCCCTGGCCGTGGTGCTCTCCGCCCGGGAGGCGCAGGCCGCCGACGAGCACTGCTGGCGCAGCGTGCGGGAGGCGGTCTCCTCCTACCTGCTGGCCTTGGAAGGCTGGGGATACCACCTCTCGGACGTGGAACGCCTCGCCGCCGGATACCCCGAACAGGACTAACCCCAAAGCCCGGTCGGCCTTCCCCCACAGGCAGGCCGACCGCGGGCCCGGCCTGGCCCAGAGGGCGGCGATCAGGCGTCTGCTCAAGGTGGCCGGCCCACCGGTCGACGACGATCCTGCGATCGCCTCCCGGCTCGGCGTCAACACGACCACCGTGGCCGGCATCCAGGACCAGCAACGCCACGCACAGACCACCCGTGAGGACACCACGGCAGCGCGGTGGCCGGCCCAAGAGATGGCCGCCTGGGTGATCCGCCCTGCAGGCGGGGTGTGCCCTGGTGTGGCCGTGGCCACCGATGAACCCCGAGGGCGTGCGAATCGACTAGCGATTCCCACGGTCCGTGCAACCACTGCCGCGTCGTGCGCCGCGCCGGGAACGCCACGGACTGAACCTGCGGGAACCCCCGCCAGCCCCGTCCACACCAGAGCATTCGGCAGGGGTCCAGTGAATGCAGCCAGCTCGACGCCAGCGTCGAACTTCCCACATTCACCAGGACATACAACAAGGGGGAAACATCATGAGCACTCTGATCACCGACAGCAACGCGGTCCTGACCTTCACCGGGCAATGGGCACGTCAGGAGATGGCGGACTACATCGCACCGGCGATGAGCTGCGACGAGGTCGACGCACTCTACGGGCTGCTGTATGCGATGGGGGAGCCGGCGACCGCCGACATGTGGATGACCGCACACGCACGGGGCGACCAGGCGGGGGAACGGCACTACCGGGCGACGGATGCGCAATACGCGGTGCCGGTCGACCCGATGGACCTGCTGCAATGCGACAGCTGCCAGTGAGACAGCGCGGGGGAGCGGAGGTGACCATGATGAGCACCAACTATGGGCAGCTGAACGCACACGAACTCGATCTGTTTGCCTCCGGCTACCTCGAGGCGATCGCCGACCAGAGCGGGGAGATGGAGCGGATGCGGACGGAGATCACCCGCCTCGGGCGCGAGCTCGAGGACGCGCGTGCCAACGCGGAAGCCGCCTACCACCAAGCATTCAGCGCCCGCGCCGGCCGCATCGCGGCGGCGGACACCATTAGGGGCATCGACATCATGCGAGCACGAGCGCAGGCCGATGCCAGACATGTCAGAAGCAACAGCGAGGATAACCAACGTGCCGAACTTTCTTGATCTGCCGACATCCACACCCGAGTTCAACCTGACGCCGTTGCAGCTCATCGTCCTAGGTGCGGTCGTCGTGTTGATGATCGCCTACGCATGGTGGTGGATATCGGCGTTCAGTCGCGGCGAAAGCGCGTTCGATAACCTGGCGACCTGGATTCGGATCCGTCGAGCACGACGCCTCGCACGGGCGAAGCGGCACGAAGAATCGGAGCGATGAGCTCGACGTGTTCGCCGCCGGCTACCTCGAGGCGATCACCGATCAGGCCTACGAGCTGGCACGGTTGCGCTGGTTGGTCGCCCGCCTCGA
>NZ_JABEKS010000011.1 GCF_012985205.1 Planctomonas sp. JC2975
TCGAGGCGGGCGACCAACCAGCGCAACCGTGCCAGCTCGTAGGCCTGATCGGTGATCGCCTCGAGGTAGCCGGCGGCGAACACGTCGAGCTCATCGCTCCGATTCTTCGTGCCGCTTCGCCCGAGCGAGGCGTCGTGCTCGACGGATCCGAATCCAGGTCGCCAGGTTATCGAACGCACTTTCGCCGCGACTGAACGCCGATATCCACCACCATGCGTAGGCGATCATCAACACGACGACCGCACCTAGGACGATGAGCTGCAACGGCGTCAGGTTGAACTCGGGCGTGGAGGTCGGCAGATCAAGAAAGTTCAGCACAGTGGTTATCCTCGCTGTTGCCTCTGACATGTCTGGCATCGGCCTGCGCTCGTGCCCGCATGATGTCGATGCCCCTAATGGTGTCCGCCGCCGCGATGCGGCAGGCGCGGGCGCTGAATGCTTGGTGGTAGGCGGCTTCCGCGTTGGCACGCGCGTCCTCGAGCTCGCGCCCGAGACGAGTGATCTCCATCCGCATCCGCTCCATCTCCCCGCTCTGGTCGGCGATCGCCTCGAGGTAGCCGGAGGCAAACAGATCGAGTTCGTGTGCGTTCAGCTGCCCATAGTTGGTGCTCACCATGGTCACCTCCGCTCCCCCGCGCTGTCTCACTGACAGCTGTCGCATTGCAGCAGGTCCATCGGGTCGACCGGCACCGCGTACTGCGCATCCGTCGCCCGGTAGTGCCGTTCCCCCGCCTGGTCGCCCCGTGCGTGTGCGGTCATCCACATGTCGGCGGTCGCCGGCTCCCCCATCGCATACAGCAGCCCGTAGAGTGCGTCGATCTCCTCGCAGCTCATCGCCGGTGCGATGTAATCCGCCATCTCCTGACGTGCCCATTGCCCGGTAAAGGTCAGGACCGCGTTGCTGTCGGTGATCAGAGTGCTCATGATGTTTCCCCCTTGTTGTATGTCCTGGTGAATGTGGGAAGTTCGACGCTGGCGTCGAGCTGGCTGCATTCACTGGACCCCT